>CAZQTH010000001.1:0-72746 GCA_964596175.1 uncultured Clostridium sp.
TTATATGTGTCTATTTTTATTTCAAAGTGCGTCACTTAATTTTACCATTTATAAATCCAAAATAAAGTATAGTGTAATTATTTTAACACTATACTCTTCCTTAATTTTTACATTTCATAATAATTAAATTCTACATTATTTTTTTCTAATATTTTCTTTTCTCTACTTGTACAAGTTAATAATATTACTTGATGATTTTTAAACTTGTCTTCCATATATTTTAGAATATTCTCTAATCTTTCTTCATCAAAATATGCAAATGCTTCATCTAGTATTATTGGCATACTCTCTTCTGATAAATCTTCTATCATTGATAATCTTAATGATAAATATAATTGGTCAATTGTACCTACACTTAGTTTATTTGCCAGTACATATTCCCCATTTGGAAGCTCTACTATTAACCCTTCCTCTTCATTAAATCTTACATTAGTATATTTACCATTTGTTATGCTAGAAATATTTCTAGATAGTTCCTGTGTAAACTTAGGGGTGACTGTATTTTTCATTTCTTTATATGCATTTGTTAAAACTTCTTTTGCTAAATTAAAACTTTCATTATTTTTCCTTAAAGTTGACATTTTATTTTTATTGTTAACTAATTCTTCATCTATTTTTGATAAATTATCTAATTTTGGTTCTATATTTTTTTGATCCAATTCTAATTTATGAAGTTCTATATTTTTATTATTTATTTCATTTTGCATATTTTCTACTTCATAATCTACATTTTCTAAATTAATTAAATTATTTAATTTATTATTTTCTATTTTTTCTAAATATTTATTTTTTATTTTTTCTTTTTCTAAATTAATTTTTAAATTAAAATTATTTTTTAAATTATTTAATTTATCTTCTGTTTCTAAATTATTATTTTTTAATAATTTTATTTCTTGCTCTAAGTTATTTATTTCTAAACTTACATTATTAAATAATTCTTGTTTTTTATTTTCTTCTACTTCCTCTTGTTTTATTTTTTTATTTAATTTATTTTTTAAATAAATAGAAATCACTACAGCTATTGGTACTGTAAGAAGAAAAATATAATTAAATATATTACTTTTTATAAATATAAATTGCATTACATTAATTAATATTATTAAAATAAATATTAAAATTATTTTTTTATTTAACTTATTTTTTTCTTTATTTATTTTTTTATTATTTTTTGATTTATTTAAATTATTTTCTATAATATTTTTATTATTATTTTTTATTTCATTTATTTTATTTTTTAAATTATTTATTTTTTCATTATTTTCATTTTTTATATTTTCCTGTAATTTTATTTTTTCTTTTTCTATTTTTTCTTTTTCATTTAATAATTTAATTTCTTTTAATAAGTTGTTTTCATTTTCTAATTCTAATATTTCTTCTTTTAATTTATTTTTATTTTCTTCTATATCATATTTAAAATTTTCATATTTAGATAATTCATTTTTTTCAGTTTCTAATTCTTCTATTTTTCTTAAAATTACATTTATTGGCTTTTCCCTAGAATTTGACGTACCTACTTCATTTAATTGTCTTCTATTTATCCTATCTATTGCTCTTTTAAATGATACATTATCTTCTCCTGTTCCCACTAAATTTGCTATTTTTTGTACTAACATACTCTGCTCTTTACTTTCTAGTTTCACTTCTTGTTGGTTTGCAACTATTGTTGACAAAAATAAATCTTCGTCTACTTTTGTTTGTTCATAGAAAAATTCATTTCCTTTTGCTTTGTCTATATTAAATTCTTTTGATATATCTTCTTTTTGCTCATTATAAATATTGGGATTTTTCTTTTTAAAATCTCTATGTACTTCATATTTTGTTTTATCATTTAATTCATATTCTATATTTCCTGAAAACTCTTCACTATTCCATGGTAAATATTTTTCATAATCTGAATATTCTTTTCCTTTTTTATTTTTAGATATCCCATAAAAACTATTTATTATAAATCTTAAAAGTGTTGATTTTCCTGCTTCATTTTTTCCATAGATTATATTTATACCATCTTTTAATTCTATTTCTTTATCTTTTAGTTTTCCATAGGAATTTATTTTTATTTTATTTATTTTCAAAATACCACCTCTATTCTAATGAGTCTAAGCCTATTTCAATTGTTTTTTCTAATATCTCTTTCTTTTCTAAGTCTTCTTCATTTTTTAGTTTTCCTAGCATTTCTTTTATAAATAATCCTCTTAATGTACTTTCGTTTGCTATTTTTTCCAAATTTCTTGCGATTTTTGTTTCATCTTTTATCTTTATAATTCTGTCATTTTGAATATATTTTAAAATATCATATTTATCTATTTCAAAATTTCTTCCACCTATAAGTACTATTTCCACGTATTCATTTGAATTAACATTTAAGCCATTTATAGTTTCAATTAATTCCTCTTTTGAGCTTATGTTATCCACATTTAATTCTTTAACTGTGAACTCTTCATCATCTAATGGTACAAATTCGAGTTTTAACTCTCTATCAAATTCTCCTACTATCATGCCATGTTTTCCAAGTTCGTCAAATCCTAAAGATACAGTAGATCCTGGATATACTATTCTTTTACTCTCATAGTCTGGCTTATGAATATGTCCTAATGCAACATAGTCGAAACCCTTTTCTAGTAATACTTTTTTAGATATAGGATTATATGGTTTGTCATCTTTTTTTACTCCATCAATATTTCCATGTATTACTAAGATATTTGGTTTCTCTTTTTGCTCAACCGTAATATCTTCAATTCCACAATTATTACAATAAAAGTCATCAAAACTATATCCATAGATATTGCAATCTGATTCTTCTACTTTTTCTATATATGAGTCAAATATTTTTACATTATAATTCCAACTAAATTTATTGTAATATGAGTTTTTTACTTTTGGGTCATGATTTCCTGCTGCTATAAATATTTTTGTCTCTGGAATTTCTTTAAATAAATTATTTATGTATTCAATTGTAGATTGTTTTATATATTTATGCTCATACAAATCTCCTGATATAAATAAATATTGTATATCATTTTGTTTTATATATTCTATTATTTTCTTAAATACTTTTCTTTGCTCTAATCTTCTTAAGTCTCCCATTATGTCTTTATCTGACAAATTGGAAAACGCACTATCTAAGTGCATATCTGCAACATGAACAAATTTCATCGTAACACCTCTTTTTCTACTTTCTTATATCTTATATCACATCGAACATTTTTTTGCAAGTATTTTCCACAAAAAAATAAAAAGCCTATAAGACCTTTTATTTTTCTATTACTAATCATCTTTATCATTTTTTATTCCAAATAGTAATTTCAATTCTTCATCTGTACTTTCTTCATTATCTTGTGAAGAATTATTGCTACTAGTTACTTTCTCATTTCTTAATACTTTTATATATTCTAATAAATTATCTATATATTCTATAATATCTTTTGTATATTTATATGATAATACATTTTCATTTTTTATAATCACTGCACTTAGTAGAACATTAATAATAGTTGCTAATAGAAGAACTACATTAAGACTTGCTGTTACTACAAACAATATAATAGATGTAATAATATTTAGTATAGCTTCTATAAAGACAGGCCCTAAATTACTTTTTTCTCCTATCATATTTTTCTTTTCTACTTCGAATAAAAGCATTTTTTCCATTACTAGTTTATACATTTCGCCTCTATTTAGGTAATAATTTTCTTTTTGATTCTTTTTAAATTCATTTAAATCTATTTCATTGTGAAAAGCAAATAATATTTTTCCTATAAATAGGTTTTCATAAGAAGGAATTTCATCAGTTGAATATTCTTCTATTTTATTATTATCGATTTTTTCTATTGCTTCTATTTGCTTAAATTTTGTTCTATCTTTTAATCTTAACATATTATTTTCTTCATCTGTTTCTATATAGCCTTTTCTGATAAGATAACATATTTCTGCATTTAATAATTCATCATCTAAAACAAATTCATTTTTTATAAAAAACCTTGTTAATATTGGATCATATTTACTATTAAATTCTTTCACTTCTATTTCTTCTGTATTCTCTTTTTTAATTATATATACAGCTATAACTATATATATAACAGATACTAAATAGATGATAATATTTTTAACAATACTAACATTTCCAAATATAAGCATTAATATAGCCATCAATACATTTAATATTATTACTCCTATAAAAATTTTTGATATGTCTTCTTTATCTTTTTGTTTGACTCTTATATTTAAATTCATATTCCTACCTCCATCTTCAATTTTACTATACACAGTATTTTTTTACAAGTAAAAAAAATAAAAAATACTAGACTTTTTATCTAGTATTTTCTATCTCTTAATCATCATCTATTGGTCCAAATAACTCATCAAACTTAGCTTCCAACTCTTTTTGTAAATCATACTCGTCTTCTTCTTCCTCTTCTTGTGGTAATATTGGTGCATCGTTAAAGTCTTCTAAATCTAATGGCTGTATTGTTTCTTTTTTATTAGTTTTAAATGATATTTCATTAGTTGGTTTTAATTCTTCTATATCATTGTTAAAATTATTATCTTTTACTGGCTGTTTTATTTCTTCTTGATTTACTTCAAGTTCATCATCAAATAAATCATCTAAAGACTCTACTCTTAAGTCTTGTTTTTTATTTTTATCATCATCTTTTTCCTCTACATAAGGATTATAAGGATTAAACTTTCTCCAAGTACCTCTATTTATTTCACCAATATCATTATGGCTTATCTCTGTTCTTGATAATTCTCTAACCATTGGATGTTTAAAATAATAATATTTCTCAGCTTTTATAGGTTTAATACCTTTTTCAAAAATAATACATATATCATTATCTAATCTACGAAGTTCATCTGGAGTCATCAATGCTCTTGCCATTACTTGATCTGATACTGATTTTCCTGTTCTCCAATTTTGCCTATCTCTATTTACTGATATACTATCTCTTTCAATTGTTTTTTCTCCTAATGCTTTAGAAAAATATTCTACTGTTTTATATGAGTTACTTCCTAAAAATACGTGTGTATCACAGTTACCCATAATTGTTTCATAAGATTTTTCATAAATTGCTTCTAATTGGTCTAAATTTTGTAAAATTACACTAAATGATATTCTTCTACTTCTTGAAGTTGAAATCTTTTGGTCAAAATCTGGTATTTGTCCTATATTTGCAAACTCATCTAAAATAAAAAATGTTTGTTCTTTTAAACTTCCACCATTTTGGTCTGCGAAATCATATAATTGGTTTATCATTTGTGAGAAAAATATTGTTAATATAAAATTATATGCTGTATGTGTATCTGGTGATATAACATATACTGCTGTTCTTTTAGAACCTATTTCTTCAAAATCTATTGTATCTGTTGATGTTAGTTCTGCTATTTCTTTTGAATCAAATTTTCCTAGTTTAGATTGTAAAGTACTTAGTATTGAACTATATGTTTTTTCTGGTGCTATTTCAATAGATTTATAATTCATTCTAGCTGGGTGGTCATATGGAAGTTGGCTCATTAATTCTGAAAGTAAGTTACTACCACCTTTTGTATTAGCTGCTCTTACTAACTCCGCACAACTTGCTAAGTTTTGTTCTTCTTCAGGTCTTGTTGCTATTAAATAATATATCAAAGCTTTTAAAAGCATTGTTGCTGAATCATCCCAATATGGATCAGCATTTGAATTTTCTGACTTTTGTCCTTTTACTACTGTTTCCGCAATTATATCTACATCTCTTTCTGACGAAATATGCATAAGTGGGTTATACCCATCACTATATTCAGGTCTTACTAAATTTAATACCTTAATATCATATCCTTTTGACTTTAAATAACCTGCTGTTTTATCATACAATTCTCCTTTAGGGTCTGTAAACACATATGAACCCAAACATTGATATGCATTAGGTATTGAATAAGATGCAGATTTACCAGAACCAGAACCGTCCAACTACCAAAACATTTACATTACCTCTTTTATCAAGTGGTAAGTAATTGTTTTCTGCAAGTATTATTCCTTTATTTTTACTTAAGATTGTATATTGTTCTCCTCTTTGACTCCAGTCACTTGAACCATGTTCTATGTCTGAAAATTCATTTTTTGGTGCTGACTTTACAAATCCTATAAAGAAAAATATCGTATAGAAAATAATTACAACTAATAATGTTGACACATAATTTTCTATTGCTCCACTTGAAATTAAATTTCCCAAAGTTCCAAATGGATCAATTATTGATGCCCCAAATGTTTCTATAAAAGTACCCAAATCAAATTTGCCATCTAGCCCTGCAACATGTGCACTATAACTAAATGGCGATACAAATAATATAGCAATTACTACTAATAGTATTGCATATATTACAAAATATTTCCTATTTCTTCTAATAGCTCCTTCTATTTTATAATTCATCTCTTACACCTACTCTTTTGTTTTATCTAGACTCTCCATCTTTTGATTTTGGAGCAACATCTTCTGCTTTTATACTCATTACATTGTTTCCTAAATCTGTACTTAAAACATCTTTACTTGCATATCCATTTACTTTAGTCTCTGGTTTTCTCGTTGTCTCACTGCCTTTTTCGTCAAGAGAATGTGTTTGTATACTTACATCCATAAAAGATATATTAAACTTTTCATCTACTCCTGTTGGTTTTCTTTTTCCTTTCAAACTTGTTGTTTTATCTGCCATTTTACTTCCTCCTATTATTCTCTTATTTCAAATGCAAAATAAGATTTATATGGTTTTAATTTACACTTTCCTTTTACTTCATTTGTTTTCTCATCAAAATACAGTACTGGCTTTATTTCTTCTGTTGTTTCTGGATCTATAATAGAAATTTGCCTTCTTAAGTTTGGTGTGTATTGAAAATCTTTAAATTCAACTGGTGTTTCTGAATATATTGTATTAAACTTAAAAGGAACTGGTTTTTTAGTAATCTTTACTTCATCTCCTATTAAAACACCATTATTAATAATTACTTTATCTTCTCCAAATGATAAAATAATTAACTGATTTCCTTCTTTTTGTGGATCTTCAACATAAAAAGTTTTTTTATTATAATTACCTACTATTTCCTCCGTATGTTCAAGCCTCTCCACTGTATATTTAGGATATTCATTTAAATACTCTTTTTTGGTCGTATAAACCTCATAAATTACTGTTTTTATACCTTCTGGATCTGTTATAGTAAAATGTTTTCCTTGTATAGCATCCATTTTTTACACCTCACTCCTATGTTTTAATCCATAGCTTATCTTTAGTTAAACACTATATTAATTATACTGGAATTTTAAGCTTTTGTCAATACAAAATTTATGTAAAGCTTATTATTAAGCTCGTGGATTAAATTTTGATATTTTACTTAATTCTATATATATATCTTTTTCCTTTTGATTTAAGTGTCTTGGTACAACCACTTTTACCTCTGCAACTAAGTCTCCTCTAGTTTCTTTATTTGCATAATATCCTTTATTTGGTATACGTATTTTTTCTCCACTTTGAATTCCCTCTGGGACATAGATATTTGTTTCATCATCTATTGTCTTAACCGTAGTCCTTGTTCCTAAAGCTGCTTCCCAAGGAGTTAATAATAAATCTGTATATAAATCATATCCCTTTAATTTAAAATTATTATCATCTTCAATATTTATTTTGATTAATAAATCACCACTTTTTCCACCGTTCTTTCCTAGTTTTCCTTGACCTATTAATCTTATTTTTTCACCATTACGAATTCCTTTTGGTATTTTCACCGTGTATGTTTTTGCATTTCCGTCGGTATCTTTTAAAGCTATTTGCTTATCTAAACCATAAAAAGCATCATAAATATTTACATTAATCTCTGTTTCTATATTTTCTCCCTTTACTGGATTTTTCTTGGTATTATCTTCTTTCTTTGTTTCTTCTAAATTCCCTAAGAATATATTAAATATAGCTCCTTTTTGTGATTTATCAAATGCTTTCTGTCCTTTACCAAATTTTGAATTCCACATTCTATCATATTTTCTTTTTGATGCTGGTACTGATAACACTTTATAAGCTTCATTTATATCTTTTATTTTTTCTTCTGCTAAGCTATCCCCTACATTTAAATCTGGATGATATTTTTTAGCAGCTTGTCTATATGCTTGTCTTATTTCATCTATTGAAACATGGCTTGTTTCTAGATCTAATATTTTGTAGTAATTTTTAACAACCATTTTTAACATCCTCTCAATAATTTGGTAAACTTATTTTACCACATAATAATATAAAAATCTATATATTTTTTTGATTTTCCATTTGTCTTTTTATCCAAGTCATAATTACTTCTACTATATAATCCTTTTGTTCTTTTGATAATTCTACATTTTTAGGTATTTTATGCCATTTATATAAACAGCCTCTACAGCAACAAGCTGTTGCATGTTGTGCAATAAAAACAGGATGCCCTCTCATTGGTGTTTGTTTTCCATCATTTTTTGGTTCCTTAGGTGCCAATCTTTTTTCTATAAAATCCATTGAATGTTCTTCTATAACATTTATTCCTTTATCTCTTACATATTCTTTATCTTTTTCTTTTAAATAAAACTTGCTTCTAAAATTTGATTTAGATAAACTTTCTAAGACTTTTTCTATTCTTTGATTCTGCAAAACATTCATCTCCGTTAATCTATATAGTATGCGTAATTATCTTTTCTAGGTTTTAAAGTTCCTTCTTCATCTTTATATCCCAATATACAATTACCTATTCCCTCATATTCTTCTGGATTTATTCCTAAAGATTTTAATATTTCTTTTCCTTCTTCTGTTTCAAACTCTTCTTTAGCTCTATGTATCCAACAACTTCCTATTCCTAAAGAATTTGCAGCAAGCATTAAATTTTCCATTACTAAACTTCCATCATACACATGAGTTGGTATATCTTTTTTTGCTAATACAACTAAAACAACAGGTGCCCCATGGAAAGGGTCTTTATCAATTCCCATTATTTTTGCATTTAATTTTGATAACTTATCTCTTATCTCTTTATTTGTTATAGCAATTATAATACTAGATTGCAATCCCATTCCACTTGGTGCATATGTTCCTGCTTCTATTATTTCTTTTATTATTTCTTTTGGTATCATATCTCCTTTATATTTTCTTATACTTCTTCTTTCCTCAATATTTTTAATAACTTCGTTCATAAAAATACCTCCCAAAAATATAATATTTAAATCATATTGATATTATCATAAATAAAGAAAAAAAGGAAGATAAACTCCCTATTCCTCTGCTAATTCTATTAATTTTGTTAATAATTCTTTATATGAAATTCCACTTGCTTCAAACATTTTAGGATACATGCTAATATTTGTAAATCCTGGCAATGTATTTATTTCATTTATATAAATTTTATTTGTACCATTTTCTATAAAGAAATCTACTCTAGATAGGCCTTTTCCATCTATTGCCTTAAATGCTTTTACTGCTTGCTTTCTAATTTTATTTGATATTTCTTCTGGAATATCTGCTGGTATTTCTGTTTTTGATTCTTCATTTTTATATTTAGCATCATAACTATAAAATTCATCTGCTGATTTTATTTCCCCAACACATGAAGCAATTACTTCTTCATTACCTAAAACAGCACATTCTACTTCTTTTCCATCTATTCCTTGTTCTATTAATACTTTATTATCAAAACTTGATGCATATTCTATATTTTCTATAAGAGCTTCCAAAGTATCTGTTTTTCTAACTCCTACACTTGAACCAGAATTAGATGGCTTTACAAACATAGGGAATTTTATATTTTCAGCAACTTTTTTTGCCACTTCTTCTACTGTCATAATACTTTCATTAAATTTTTTGTCTATATAGATATATTTATCCTTGTATTTTCTAACATATTCATAAGGTGCTTGATTTAAAAGGGCTTTTTCAAATACTATTTTTGTATAGACTTTATCCATTCCTACACTAGATGCTAAAACCTTGCAACCTACATAAGGTATTTTTAGTAATTCAAATAATCCTTGAATAGTTCCATCTTCTCCATATAAGCCATGTAGTACTGGAAAAATCACATCTAAATTTTTTAAATATTCTATTAAATTTTCTATTTTTTCCTTATTTTCTACTTCTGCTCCAAATTCTCTTTTTCTATCATCTTCCACATATTTAAACCAATTTCCTTGTTTGTCTATGTATATTGGATATACCTCATATTTTTCTCTATCTAAATTATTTAATATTGATTCTGCAGATATAACAGAAACCTCATTTTCTGTTGACATACCTCCAAATACAACACCTAATTTTTTCTTTGCCATAAATCCACCATCCTTTCGGCTATTTTATAAAATCCCATCCCATTTGATGCTTTAAATAAAATAACATCTCCTTTATTTACTATTTTTTGTAATAAACCTTCTATATCTTCTTTATTTTCTAAGTAATAAACCTTTTCTTCTCCAAGTAATTTTTTAACAACTTCAGCCATATATTTTGAGTTCTCTCCAGATGCAATTAATATATCTATTTTATTTTTTGCTACTTCTTCTCCTACTTTTTCATGTAATTCTTTTGCAAAATCACCTAACTCAAACATATCTCCTAAAACTGCAATTTTTCTATTTTCTTTAAATTCAGATAATACTTTTAGAGATGCTCTCATTGATTCTAAGCTTGCATTATATGCATCATTTATAATCTTTATTCCATTTTGAAGTTCAAATACATCCATTCTTTTTTTAGTAAGTTCAAAACTTTCTATTCCTGATTTTATCTTATCTGGCTCTATCCCCAAGACTTCTCCAACTGTTATTGCACATAAACTATTTAATATAAAATGTTCTCCGCCTATTGGAACTGTTATTTCTTTTTCTTTTCCATTAATATCACATCTAAAATTACTACTGTTTCCCCTTAGGCTTATCTTTTTTGCCATTACTTCACTTTTTTCATTTATTGCATATGTTTTTATATTGTAATTTTCTTTATTTTCTTCATACCATTTATGTAATAAATCATTATCATTGTTTATAATAACTGCTTGCTTTTTACTTCCTTCTAATATTTCAAGTTTTGCTTTTAATATATTTTCCCTTGAGCCTAAATTTCCTATATGTGATGTTCCTATATTTGTTATTATACAAATATTAGGTTTGGCAATTGAAGCAAGTAAACTTATTTCTCCAAAATGATTCATTCCCATCTCTAACACTGCTGCTTCTTCATCTTGCATTCTTAAAATTGTAAATGGTAGCCCTATATTATTATTATTATTCCCTTCTGTTTTTAAAGTCTTATACTTCTTAGATACTACATTTGCAACTATATCTTTTGTACTTGTTTTTCCTACACTTCCTGTTATTGCAATTACTGGTATATCATATAAACTTCTTTTATATCTTGCTATTGAATATAAAGCTTCTAATGTGTCTTTTACTTTTATTATATTTTTATCTTCCCATTTTTTTATTTTTTCACTATCAATATCCACATTTTGTACAATAACTGTGGAAGCTCCATTTTCTAATGCTTGCTGCCAAAACTTACTTCCGTCAAAAGTTTCTCCTTTTATACCTATATAACAGTCTCCTTCATTTATTGTTCTAGTATCTTTAGAATAAGTTTTGACAATATAATTTTTATTGCCTACAACAAGTTCTCCATTTGTTACATCTAATATATTTTTTATACTTAAGTCTTTCATTTAACCACCAACTTTTTCTTTTGCTAAATTATATGTCTTTTTACTTTTTTTTGCAACTAAATTAGATATTATTTTTTAATATAAAATCAAAAAAACAGTAAAAAAAGAATTTAAAATCAATTATTTAAACACATCTTTTTTTGCTGTTATATTAATTAGAATTATCAATCAGTTCAATTGAAGTAAATTAATATAAAACTTGGAGCATTATGCCCCAAGTTTTTGTTAGTTGTTTTCTACACTTCTATTTGCTATTTCAATTGCTTTTTTTACAATATTACCACAATCTCTTGATGATACATTTCCCCAGCTACCACCGTCTTGTGCTACTTTGTCATATACTCCTAGTTCTTTTGCTATTTCTTCTCTTAAATTATTAGTTATTAATTTACTCATAATATCCTCCTGTAAATTTTCTAATTTTGAAAATTTCATATTTTGGATTCATAAAACTCACATTAGAGTTTTATAATTATAGTATAAACAATTTTTCAAATTTTATTTTGACATTTTTTTATATAAATGTATTTTTTTAAACAAAAAAATATGCTATAATAAAATGGATATTTTGCAAAAGGAGTAAAGAATGAGCACTAAACAAATTGAGAAGGAATTAGAAAAAAATAATAAAGAGTTAGAAAAAAAATTAAAAAAGGAAGAAAATTCCAAAGAAACTGAACAAAAAAAAGATGAATCTGTTGAAGAAACTTCACCTATAAAAGAAGACACAAAAACAACTTCTAATAATAATGAAGAGCCAATTCAAGAATTTAAGCCTGCCGAAGAACAAAAAGAAAAAAGAAGTGCTTTATCTATCTTTGGTATCTTGATATTTATTATAATAACAATTCTTGTTATTGCTTTCCTTATATTTGCTGGTTATAATGCATTAAATCAAAATATAGTTTATGGTGTATATATAAAAGATGTAGATGTTTCTAATATGAGTAAGTCTGATGCTAAATATCAAGTAGAAAATTATATTAGTACATCATTACCAGAAGAAATTACACTGCAACATGGTGATTATCAGACAACTATTTCTCTTTCACAAATAAGTGTTAGCTTTGATGTTAAAAACGCTGTAAATGATGCATATAATATAGGTAGAGAAGGAAATCTTTTCCAAAACAATTTTTATGTTTTATCTGCAATGTTTGGAAAAGTAACTATAGAGCCAACTTTAAGTTTAGATGAAGAACAATTAACACAAAGCTTAAATGAAATCTCAACACAATTACCAGATAAAGTTGTTGAAAGTAGTTACTATATAGAAGACGATAACTTGATTATAACAACAGGTCAAGATGGATATGTCGTTGATGTTGATAGTACAATCGAAGCAATAAAAACTGCTATTTCAGACTTTTCTATAATTAATGAACCTATAGAAATAGTTGTAGAATTTCAATCTCCACAAGCAATTGACATTGAACAAATTCATTCAGAAATATATAAAGAACCTCAAGATGCATATTATACACAAGACCCATTTGCAGTTTATCCTTCTGAAAACGGATTAGATTTTGATATAACAATAGAAGAAGCTCAAGAAATTTTAGGAGATCAGACTGCTGACGAATATACGATTCCTTTGAAAACACTATATCCTAGTGTAACTACAAATATGATAGGTACAGAAGCTTTTCCTGATTTGTTATCTACCTACTCTACTAAGTATTCTACTTCTGACCAAGATAGAACGACAAATCTTCAACTTGCAGCAAATAAAATCAATGGAACAGTAATAATGCCTGGAGAAACGTTCTCTTATAATAAAGTAGTAGGTGAAAGAACTATTGCAGCAGGATATAAAGAAGCAGCAATGTATGTAAATGGAGAAGTCGTAGATGGTCTTGGTGGAGGAATTTGTCAAATTTCTTCAACATTATATAATGCTGTTGTTTACGCAAATTTAGAAGTAACTCAAAGAAGTAATCACCAATTTGTACCTTCATATGTAACAGCAAGTAGAGATGCAACAGTTGTTTATGGCTCTATTGATTTTCAATTTGTTAACAACAGAGATTATCCAATAAAAATAGTATGCTCTGTGTCTGGCGGAACAGCAAAATTTGAAATATATGGTTTAAAACAAGATGATGATTATGAAGTAGAAATTTTGTCTTATGAGACAGGAAGAACGTCAACTGCAATATATTCAGAAGCATACAAAATATTAAAACGTGATGGAATAGAAGTAAGTAGAGAACTTCTTTCAAAAGATACATATAAAATAAATTAAGTGCTGTTTTTAGACGGAAGTCAAAAAACAGCACTTCCTTTTACATAGCTAATGTTCCATTAGGAGTATTAGTAATGATTAAAATATCTTCCTCTCTTCCATTTTCAGCATTAATATATACTAGAAAATCTCTATCATCTATTTTTCCTGTAAATTCATAACAAAGTATTTCTGTTTCCCATTCTGTTGGAATCACAGCTAAACCTTTATATGTTATTTCTAAATCTTGATTTAAATCTTCCTGTGCTTCTTCTACAGTAATACTAACATTACTAACATCTCTTTGCGTATGATTATTTAAATATCCTGTTGTTTCTATTCCTAAAACTTCCCCATTATCTAATGCAACTTTCACTTTAATTAAATCTGGATACATTATGACATCATCTTGTGAATATGCATAATTTATAGTAACAACTCCTTCCTGTTTTAAATAATATGTTTCCTCCATATTAGTAAATCCTTTTGAATCTAAAAATTCTTTTGCTTTTGTTCCTGCTTCATCTTCGGTTATTATCTCTGATGTAATATTTCTATTACTATTCATATATACAACATGTCCACCTTTTTTTGATATTGATATATTTATAGTTTCATCATCATTATTTGTAATTGAAAAATCATACACAGGTATTGTTGCATTTTCGGAGAACCCTAAATTGGTTATTTCTTTAATATTATCTTTCCCTATAAAATTTTCTGCAATTTCTTTTGCTGCATCTTCTTCAACATCATCACCAGTTAAAGCTTTTGGTTCACTGCTTGTTAAATGTTCTGAATATGCTCCATCATATATTAAACCCGAATATTCATGAAAGTTTTCTTCTAAATTACTAAAACTTTCTTTTGAAATGTTATCTACTTCTTGTGCAAATGCCACTGTTCCTTTTTCTGTTAACTCTCCCCAATCAAATCTTCCATTATTTAAATCCTCTGATAACTGATTCAACGTATTTGCTAATTCTACACTATATGTGTGTAATTCTTCTAAGTTATCTAAGTCTTCATCAGTTAATTCTTCATTATAAATATTTTTCCTAGATAAACTATAACTATAATCACTTACCTGATTTAGAAATTTCTCTGTATTTGATAATTCTTGGCTTTCTATTGGAAGCATACTTAAATATGTTTGTGCTAAATTTGCTTCTCTCCATAAATGTGTTAATGTTTCTGCTCCATGTTCTGATGTTGATGATATCAATGACTTTGCTAAATATGTTTCTACATTTTGAACATAATCTACTAATTCATAAAATGCCATATTATAGCTGTTTTCTGATGCTTGTCTATATTCTTTTTGTTTTTGATATAATATAACTCCTAAAACTCCAACTATTATCAATAATATACATATTAAACTTAGCATATGACCCTTTTTTAATCTATTTTTCCAATTAACTAAGATATTTTTCATAATTTTCGTCCTTTCTATTTACAAAATATATGTTTTCCTATAGTTTTAACTTGTTGTCTAGACCAAATCCAGTTATTTGTTGCTGTGTCTGGATTAAAATAATATATACATCCTCCTGTTGGATCCCATCCGTCCATTGCATCTTTTGCTGCTTTATATACAGAAGAATCTTCTTCAATAGGTTCATTTATTTGTCCATCTGATACTGCTGTAAATGCTCCTGATTGATATATTACACCTGCTATTGTATTTGGAAATTGAGAACTTTTTACTCTATTCAATATAACTGCTCCAACAGCAACCTGTCCTTCATATGGTTCTCCTCTTGCTTCACCATTTATTGCCCTTGCCAATAATTGAATGTCTGATGTGTTTGAAGTTGATGCATAACTAATATTTTGATTACTTACATCATTATCAAATACAATTATTGTAATTATAGCTACTATTAAAATTATAAACAAAACTATTATCTTAACTATATTTTTCAAATTATCACCTTTTTCAATACTAATTTTTCTTATTTTGTATAAATTTCTTAAAATTTATTCTGTTTTTTGAATTTTTTTTGTTTATATGTTAAAATACCAATATGTTAATAAAAGGAGAAATTTTTATGAAAGTTTTAATATTTTATGCATCTTACGGTGGTGGACACTTAAATGCTGCAAAATCTCTTGAAAATTGTATAAAAACCAATTATAAGAATATAGATGTTGAATTAATTGACTGTATGAAGTATGTTAATAAAACTATAGAAAAAGTTACTACTGCTGCATATAGAGGTATGGCAAAAAAAATCCCTTGGGCTTGGGGAAAAATTTATTCTGATGCACAAAAAGGACCTCTTGCTCATATTACAACAAGATCTAACAAGATTATGGCAATAAAATTATTGAGATTATTACGAGAAAAAAAGCCTGATTTAATTATTTCTACACATCCTTTTGGAAGTCAGATGTGTAGTTATCTAAAAAGGAAAAATAAAATAACAACTAAAATTGCAACTATAATGACAGATTTTGCACCACATGACCAATGGCTTGTAGGTCATGAATTTACTGATTATTACTTTGTTGCACATAGTGAAATGGAAAATTATTTAATTAGTAAAAATATAGATAAAGAAAAAATATTTGATACTGGAATTCCTATTTCAGAAAGATTTCAAAAAAAATATAATAAGTCTGAAATTATGGGAAAATATGAATTGAATGAAAATAAATTTACTGTTTTATTTTTCGGTGGCGGTGAATTTGGTCTTGGAAAAACTAAAACTATTCAAATATTTGAAAATTTTGTAAGCGAAACTACCAAAAATGATGTTCAGATAATTGCTATTTCCGGTAAAAACCCTAAGATGAAATTTGCTTTTGAAGAAATAGTAACAAATAATAAGGCAGAAAATAATGTTAAAATTATTGGTTTTTCTAACGAAATACCTGAGCTTATGTCTATTTCTGATTTAGTTGTTACAAAACCTGGTGGACTTACTACTTCTGAAAGTTTGGCATCTAATTTACCTATGATTGTTATAAATCCAATTCCAGGTCAAGAAGAAGAAAATGCTGAATTTTTAGAGAATAACGGAATTGCTATTTGGATAAAGAAAACTGATGACAGTAAAAAATTAATAGAAAAAATACTTTCTAATAGAGAAAAATTACAAGAAATGAAGGAAAATACTAAAATATTAGCAAAACCTAATTCCACATTATCTATATGTAAAATTTTATTTAATTAGATACTCTTTATATATCTATTGTTCTTTTGTATTAGAAAATGGTAATTAAATTGCTTTACTAAAATTTACTTTAGATTATTCATAGTTGCAATGATATATGCCAAGAAAAGAAGTTGAGAATTTCAACTTCTTTTCCTTTTTCTTACATTTCTGTTCTTCCTTCTAAAGCTTTTGTTAATGTTATTTCATCTGTGTATTCTAAATCTCCACCTACTGGAATACCATGTGCTATTCTTGTAACCCTTATTCCTAAAGGTTTTATTAATTTAGATAAATACATGGCTGTTGCTTCTCCTTCTACTCTTGGATTTGTTGCGAGAATCACCTCTTTTACTTCTCCAGTCATTAATCTAGATAAAAGTTCTTTTATTTTTATATCGTCTGGTCCTATACCATTCATTGGTGATATCGAACCATGTAATACATGATAAACACCTTTAAATTCATGAGTTTTTTCCATTGCAACTACGTCACGTACATCTTCAACTACACATATCACATTCTTATTTCTCTTTATATTTCCACATATAGAACATGGATCTGTGTCTGAAATATTGTAACATGTACTACAATATTTTAAATTCTTTTTAGCATTTATAATAGAAGATACAAATTCATTAGTTTCTTCTTTAGAACAATTTAATATATAAAATGCTAATCTTGCTGCTGTTTTATGTCCAATACTTGGTAATTTTTCAAAACTTTCAATTAATTTTTCTATTGATGGTGAATATAGTGACATCCTTTATTCCTCCAATTAAAGTCCTAGTCCTGGTATATTATATTTTCCAAGTGATTGAGCTTGTGCTGAATCAACTTGTCTTAATGCTTCATTAACGCAAGTTAATATTAGATCTTCTAACATTTCTACATCATCAGGATCTACCACTTCTTGTTTTATTTTTATTTCTTTTATCACTTTTTCTCCTGACACTTTTACACTTATTGCTCCTCCACCACTTGATGCTTCAAACTCCTTATTTGCAAGTTCTGCTTGTGATTTTTCCATATCTGCTTGCATTTTTTTTGCTTCTTTCATTAAATTATTTAGATTCATTCCTCCGAATCCTCCCATTCCTCCTGGGAATCCACCTTTTTTTGACATTATAATTCCTCCTTAAATTTTATTGTTCTATTTTTTATTTTATTCAATTACATTAAAAGGTATATCTGAATTATTTGCAAGTTCTTTTAAATTCTCTGTTTCTGTTTTTTGATTAATACTGCTGTTTCCAGATATATATTTTATCTGCATCGGCTTTCCACAAGCCATTGAAACTAATGTAGTAATTTCTTTTATATTTTCTGTCTTTTCTAAAATTGTTCTATCAAATGCACTCATACCATTTGGAAATTCTATTCCTATTGTCATATCATTAATTTTATTTGCCGTTGTTCCACTTAAACTTGTACATAATACTATTTTCCCATTTTGTCTTAATTCGTTAATTATTTGAGGCCAATATTCTTCTGCATTATTAGAATACTTCTTATCGTTTTTTATTTCCTTTGTCTTTATGTTTATATTTTGAGTATTGTTTGTATTTGTAGTATTTTGAATAACTTTGTTTATCTGATTATTTCTTTGCGTTATTATGTTATTTGAATTTGTTTGAATTGTGTTGCTTATAGAAATTCCTTTTCCTGATTTTAAATATTTTTCTATTTCTTCTACTCTTTCTTCTAAGTTAGAACTTATTTCAGCTTGTTTACTACATAACTTAATTATACCTGCTTGAAACACTATAGTTTTTTGTGTTGACCATTTTATGTCGCTCTCTAGTTCTGATAATTTATATACTAAATTAATCAACTTTTCTTTTTCTATATTATCTACTAATTCTTTGATTTCATTTACTTCCTCATCTGTATATAAATTTAACCTTTTTGAAGTCTTAAATACTAGCAAATCTTTAACATATTTAATCATTTCCCAAAGTAGATTTGTTATATCTTTTCCGTCATTTAAAACTATATCTATATTTTCTAAAGCTTTATCTATATTTAAATCTAATATACTTTCTATTATATTATGGACATAAGTTATTTTTGGGATTCCAACTAGATCTCTTATTTTATCTTCATCAATTTTGTTTTCTCCGTCTTGTACACATCTTTCTAATATGGATAAAGCATCTCTCATTGCTCCCTCTGCCAAAACTGAAATCATTTGCAATGCCTCATCTGTTATTTCTATGTCGCTTTCTGCACACACTATTTTTAGCCTTTTTATAATATCCTTATTTGGTATCCTTTTAAAATCAAATCTTTGACATCTAGAAAGTATTGTTGCTGGTAATTTTTGGGGTTCTGTTGTAGCTAGTATAAATTTTACATGCTCAGGTGGCTCTTCTAATGTTTTTAGTAATGCATTAAATGCTCCTTGTGATAACATATGAACCTCATCTATAATATATACTCTATATTTTGCTTTTGTTGGTAAAAAATTTACCTCTTCTCTAATAGATCTTATATCTTCCACACTGTTATTAGATGCCGCATCCATTTCTACGATATCTGTAAGAGATCCATTTATTGCACTTTTACATATTTCACATTCATTACAAGGTTCACCATCTTTTGGATTTAAACAATTTATAGCCCTTGCTAAAATTTTTGCAGCAGATGTTTTTCCTGTTCCTCTTCCACCATTGAACAAATATGCATGTCCTACTCGCCCTGCTATAATTTGATTTTTTAAAGTTGTTGTTATATGTTCCTGTCCAACTATTTCTGAAAATTTTAAAGGTCTAAATTTTCTATAAAGAGCTGTGTATTCCAATATTCTCACATCCTTATATAAAAAATGGTAGATACTTTAAATCTCTCTATGGAAAGTATTCCACATAAAGATAAACTACTTATTGCTGCTTCCTTCCGGACCTGACAAGATTCATAGGTCTTTATTGGTATACTCTCCATACAAAGATTTAAGGTACATACCATTCGTATTATATAATGAATTTTATATTTTATCAAGTAAAATTTTAATTTTTCGTTCTTCTAAATACTATATCTTCTAAATCTGTTATTTCTCTTGAAGAAGTTCCATTTTCTACAACTCCCTCAACCGGTAAATCTAATGATACATTCGCTTTATATTCTCTACCTGATTCTGTTGTTATTGTTATATCAAATGTTAAATTCGCTTTTAGGTCATCTTCATTTACATTTGCGTCTTTTAATAATTGGTTAATAGTTATTGTATCATTAGTAGATATATCTGATATATACTCAGCTACATTATTATTAGCATATCTAAAAAGGACAATTCCTCCTTGATTTCCTATTACAAGATTTTTTATATCTGACTCTAATCCTCCTGTATATTCTAAACTTTGAATTTCATTTTCTTCTGTATTACTAAAATTTCCTCCTGTATCTGATACATTCGGTCTATAAAATTTAACTGTTCCAATTTCTGTATTTCTTTGTACATTTAGATTGTCTATAATAATGCTTCTGATTGCTTCTTCTTCCTGATAGTTTTCATTTTTTTCCACATAAATATATATATCATTATTTTGATTAATATCAAAAGCCCAGTTAGTTGTCGTTTCTTCCTCTTTATCTATACCTTCTGATGTACTAATTAAAGTAATCTTTGTTATTTCAAATGGCATATTTGTTTCTCCTTCTACCTGGTATCTTAATACCATTATTCCAGCAATGAATAATATAATTACTACTATAACTATTGTCATACAAATATGAAATGATTTTTTTCCAATTAAATTTTTTATTTTATCTTTCATATTTTCCTCCTATTTTAAAACATTTTTATTACTCTTCCTCATTTCTCTTAATTCCCTAAAAAATTTTTTTAAAATCTTTTCACAATCCTCATTCATTACACCTTTTTCTATTTCTACTTTATGATTAAATTCATAATCAAATAAGTTTAATACTGAACCTGCTACACCAGTTTTTTCATCTACTGCTCCTATATATATTTTTTTTATTCTTGAATTAATAATTGCACCTGCACACATTGGACAAGGTTCCAATGTTACATACATTTCACAATCAATAAGTCTCCATGCACCTAATTTTTTACTTGCTTTTTCAATTGCAATAATTTCTGCATGTTTTGTTGTATCTATTTTAGTTTCTTTTAGATTATGAGCTCTTGCAATTACTTTTCCTTCTTTAACAATCACTGCCCCTACTGGTACTTCTAATTTATCATATGCCTTTTTTGCTTCTTTTAGGGCTTCTTTCATAAATCTTTCTTTATCTTCCATTTGAGTCTCCTAAAATTGTGGTGTGCCAGGAGGGACTCGAACCCCCTACCTCTTCCTTAGGAGGGAAGCGCTCTATCCTGGTGAGCTACTAGCACATTTAAACTTTCAATTGTTTTATTTATTTTAACGCTTTAATTATAAAATATTAGATAGAAAAAGTCAATAAATATCAATGTTAGTATTGATATAGTTCTTATTTTTATATACTTTACTTGACAACATTTGTTATAATATTATAGGTGATTATAATGCAAAGAATATTAAGTAATATGAGAAAAGCAATTGAAGAATATAAAATGATAGATGAAGGAGATAAAATTGCTATCTGCTTATCAGGTGGAAAGGATTCAATTACAATGCTTCATGCATTTAAAACTCTTCAAAGATTTTATCCTAAAAAGTTTGAATTGATAGCAATTAGTATAGATCCAGGATTTGAACATTTTGATACTAACTTCTTACATGAAATATGTAACAATCTAGAAATTCCTTTGTTTATTGAGAAAAGCAATGCAAAGCAGATTGTTTTTGATATTAGAAAAGAAAAAAATCCTTGTTCTTTATGTGCAAATTTAAGAAGAGGAGTCATTAATTCAATTGCAATACGTGAAGGTTGTAACAAAATAGCTTTAGGACATAATCAAGATGATGTTTTACAAACATTTTTACTTAATTTATTATATACAGGAAATATTGGAACTTTTGCACCTAAAAGCTATATGGATAGAACTAAAATAACTTTGATTAGACCTTTAGTTTATACTCCTGAAAAGGATATAAAAAGATTTATAAAAAAGAACAACTTATCTGTTATGCCAAAAGTTTGTCCAATGGATGGAACATCAAAACGTGAAGATATGAAACAATTAATTTATACATTAAGTAAAAATATTCCAATGGTTAGAGCAAATTTATTTGGTGCAATACAGAGAAATATTGCTGAATGGAAATTAGATAATAAATAAGACTATATATAAAAATGCTGTTTTTTGAGCTAGTCCCAAAAAACAGCATTTTTTTATTTTACAATTGCTACCATTGCATTTTTTAATTCTTCTAATTTTTTATTTGCATCTTCATCAGAAAATCCTTTGACACCCATATATAATTTTATTTTAGGTTCTGTCCCTGATGGTCTTACACAACACCAAGCATCATTTTCTAATTCATAATATAAAACATTTGATTTTGGTAATCCTGTAGATTTAGTTTCTCCTGTTACCATATCTTTATCAATATCTTTTTCTATATCTTTAAATTCTAATACCTTATAATCTCCTATTTTCTCAATAGTGTTATTTCTCATATCAGTCATCATTTCTTGAATCTTTTCTGCTCCTTCTGCTCCTTCTAGAACTATTGATACTTGTGTTTCTTTATAATATCCATATTTTTTATAAATATCTCCCATTGCATCCCATAAAGTTTTTCCTTTTGATTTATAATAACAAGCTGCCTCACAAAGTGCCATTATTGCTGCTATTCCATCTTTATCTCTCGCATAATCACCAATTAGACAACCATAACTTTCTTCAAATCCAAAGATATATGTTTTATCTTTATTTTCTTCTGCTTTTTTCATAACAATTCCTATGTTTTTAAATCCTGTTAAAACTTCAATACATTCTAAGCCATATTCTTTTGCTATTGCTCTTGTTAAGTTTGAAGATACTATTGTTGTTATAATCATTCCATTACTTGGAAGTATTCCTTTTTCTTTCATCTGTGAAATTCTATATTCTGCAATTAACAATGCTGACATATTTCCTGTATATTCCATATATTTTCCTGATTTGCTATCTTTTGCAAAAATTCCTAACCTATCTGCATCTGGATCTGTAGCTAAAACTACATCTGCATCTACTTTTTCTCCTAATTCTAATGCTAATTTAAATGCTTTTTTATCTTCTGGATTTGGATAATCTACTGTTGGGAATTCTCCATCTGGTTCTTTTTGTTCTGGTACTACATATACATTTTCTAATCCTATTTCATGTAATAATCTTTCTGCTATCATATTTCCTGTTCCATGTAATGGAGTATATACCACTTTTAAAGATTTTCCTTCTTCTTTTACTACTTCTGGATTTAATACTTTAGATTTTAGAACTTCAAGATATTTATCATCCATTTCTGTTCCAATCACATTAAATAATCCTTTTTCTTCCGCTTCTTCCCTTGAAATTTCTTTTATTTCATCATAACTTTCAACCGCTCTTACTTTTGCAATTATATCTTTGTCTCTTGGAGCAATTATTTGAGAACCATCATCCCAATATACTTTATATCCATTATATTTTGGTGGATTATGACTTGCTGTTATCATAACACCAGCTGTACATCCTAATTCTCTCACTGCAAATGATAATTCTGGAACTGGTCTTAAACTCTCAAAAAGGAAAGTTTTTATTCCATTTGCATTTAATATTAATGCTGTTTGCATACTAAATTCTTTTGACATTCTTCTTGAGTCATAACTGATTGCAACACCTTTATCTCCTGTTCCTTGTTCTACTATATAATTTGCTAATCCTTGTGTTGCTTTTCCTACTGTATATTTATTCATCCTATTTGTTCCTGCTCCTATTACTCCTCTTAATCCCGCTGTTCCAAATTCTAATTCTTTATAAAATCTATCTTTGATTTCTTTTTCGTCATCTTTGATTGCTAATAATTCCTTTTTTGTATCTTCATCAAATTCTGTACTCTCACACCATTTTTTGTACTCTTCTAAATAATTCATATTTCACTCCTCCATTTTCTTTTTTTATATTACAAAAAACGTCGCAATTAAAACATCATCTTTTAACAGTATCATATATAAACGTTTTTTGCGACATTTCTTCTAATTTAATTTATAAAACCTTTTATATAGTTCTCTTGCAGTACTTGGACAATCTACTCCTGCTGAATCTGCATTTTTTACTGGAGCAAATTCTTCCTCTCTTTTCACTCTTAAAATTGCCATATCATCTACTTCACTAAATGCATCAAAAAGAAAAGCTTCAAATTTATAGGCATTTGGTGAATCTGGAACAACAACATTTCCATCTTTGTCAAGATAGCTCGCTTTTTTATATGCTACATGATATGGAAGAGGTGCTGCACCCATTCTTTCCACTGCTTCTACACTAAATAGATTGCAAAGAATATGAGATTCCCCATATAATAATTCTCCATTTTTATCTGTTGCTTCTGCCATTTCGTCTGTAATTTCTGTATATTCAATTACATTTGGTTTTCCATTTCTTCTGCAAAATACTCCTACTTTTTCATGAGGATTAGCTTTTACAACTGATTTACATGCTACTGTGACTTTTTTATCAATTGCAATTCCCATAAGAACAGGATCTACCATTTTAACAAGGCAGTTATCAACTCCTCCGATAAATACCCATTCTACTCCCATTTCTTTCATCTTTTTAGTCATTTCTGTTTTTACTAAAGACTCATAAATTCCACCATGACCATCAGCAGCAAGTTTTATTAATCCATCCTCTCCTATTAATATTTTACCCTCTGTATCCATCATTGGTAATTCTCCTTGAGTAAAAAAGAATAGGTTTTTATCTTTTTCGTAGCCAAAATATTTATGTTCTTTAAAAAATTTTGTTGTCTCTTCATTATTTTCTTTACTTGTCATGATAAACCAAGGTATAGTAATACCATATTTCTTACCTTCTTCTTTTATAGCATCGCATAATAACTCAAATAAAGATTTGTGTGAATCTAATCCTATATCATAAGTTCCCTTTGGTCCTGAATGACCAAGTCTTGTTCCTTGTCCTCCTGCCATTGTAACTACTGCTAATTTTCCTTCTTTTATTGCTTTTTTACCAATATCTTCATAATATTTAAACTTATCTCCCAATTTAAATTTATCCAAATAATCTATTGGTGTTATTTCATCTTTATTATTTTTTACTTCTTTTTTTGTACTTTCATATAAACTATTTACAAGATCAAAATCAATTTCATTTATTTGTTCTAGTAATTTTCTTTTATGCAACTCATCTAACTTATCATAATAATTTAATAGATGCTCTTGCCCATACTTTTTTAAAATAGTTTTTACTTCTTCTAATTTATCATTCATTTTTTTGTCTCCTTTTTTATATGTTTATATCTATTACTTATATACTATTTTTAAAAAAATATCAACCCTTTAATTTTATTTTTCTATTTTCTTTTCTCCCGTAGTACTTAATATATTTTTATACATTCCCATAACATTATACAAATTATCCCCAACTTCTCCTATGTCATAACAGTCTATTATTCTAATATTGCAATTATTATTTATCCATTTTTCTATATTTTCATTTATATTTTTTATATAATTTTCTTTTCCTTTTATTAATATAATTATATCTTTATTTTTATCTATATCTTCCTTTATTTGTTTAAATTTATTTAAATCATCATTTTTCCAATTAATTCTAAATATATTATTTTTCTTTTCCTCTTTTAGATTAACTTTCTCCATTAATGTTTTTATTGTATCTTCTAAATTGTTTTCTGTTAAAATTACGATTTCTTTATGTTCTTCTAGTTTTTTCTCAATATAAGGTAATGTTATCATTTCAAAATGATAATCACTTGCATAAAATGCACATGTTTTTTCTTTTGTTATTTGATTTTTATTCATAAAAAAACCTCTCCTTTTCTTTTAAACCATACGGAAATAAAGTTTTCCTCTTTCTGTTTACTGGTAAATTTTACCATTTCTTTACAAATATGTCAATATTATTTCAAATATATTTCACAAAAAATTTTCGACATTTTTCTTGTATTTTTAAATAATGTATAAAATTATTCTAATTTGTTAATAATTAAAACAAGAAGATTTTAGAAAAAAAGTTTATTGGAGGTAACTTATGAAAAAAATATTAAATTTATTTAAAAATTCCAAGGTAAAAATGGTAATTATTTTAACTTTTCTACTTTTTTCATATACAACTATTTGTGCATTTTCATATGCTGAAAATGTTTCAACAGATATTTCAAATAGCGTTTTTAGATTACATGTAATTGCAAATAGTGATAACGAAGAAGATCAAAATTTAAAATATAAAGTTAGAGATAAATTACTCGAATATATGAATGAAATTTGTGGCAATTGTGAAAGTAAAGAAGAAGCAATTGAAATAGTTACAGAACATCAAGATAATTTTAAAGAAGTTGCAGAAAAAACTGTCCAGGAAGAAGGATATTCTTATGATGTAAATATTAGTATTGGTAATTTTGAATTTCCAACAAAAAATTATGGCGATATATCCCTTCCTGCAGGTTATTATGATGCATTAAGAGTTGAAATTGGAGAAGCTAAAGGTCAAAATTGGTGGTGTGTAATGTTTCCTCCCTTATGTTTTGTTGATATAAGTTCAGGAGTGGTTTCAGAAGATTCTAAAGAAGAATTAGAAGAAAATTTATCAGATGAGGAATATGCTTTAATTTCTGATGATTCAGATATTGCAATTCAATTTAAGTTTAAAATACTTGAGTTTTTCAACGAAAATGGTTTTATAACTGCAAGAAAATAGTTGCAAAGATTTTAACTTTATGTTATATTTGTATAATAATAGAGTGTAATTATATACGCTCTATTTTTATTTGAATTATTGTATTTTTAATGGAGGTAATATAATTGGAAAAATTAGTAGTTACAGGACCTACATCATTAAAAGGGGAAGTTATAATAAGTGGAGCAAAAAATGCAGCAGTAGCAATATTACCCGCAACGCTTTTAATAGATGGTATTTGCACGATTGAAAATCTACCACATATTAGTGATATAGAGATTTCTTGCAAGATATTAGAAAAATTAGGTGCGAAAATCACTTGGAATGATAAAAACTGTATTACAATAGATACAAGAAATATTACAACAACAAAAGCACCTCTAGATTTGACAAGCAAATTCAGGGCATCTTATTACTTAATAGGTTCTTTGCTTGGTAGAAAAGGTGAAATTGAAGTCGGAATGCCTGGTGGTTGTAAATTAGGTGCTAGACCAATTGATCAACATATAAAAGGATTTGAACTACTAGGTGCAACAGTTTCAGTTGAAAAGGGAAAAATAAATGCAAAAGGAAAAAAATTAAAGGGAAATTCTATTTATATGGATATTGTTTCTGTTGGAGCAACAATTAATGTAATGCTAGCTGCTGTTTTGGCAAAAGGTACAACTATAATAGATAATGCTGCAAAGGAACCTCATATAGTTGATGTTGCAAACTTTTTGAATACAATGGGAGCAGATATTCGTGGTGCAGGAACTGATGTTATAAAAATAAACGGAGTTGAAAAATTACATGGAAATGCAACTTATTCTGTTGTTCCAGATCAAATAGAAGCAGGAACTTTTATGCTTGCAGCAGTTGCAACAAGAGGAGATTTAACTTTAAAAAATTGTATTACAAAACACTTAGAATCTATAACAGCAAAAATCATAGAAGTTGGCGGAAATGTTGAAGATAATGGTGATAGTATTCGCGTTTGGTGTAATAAAAGACCAAATAAAGCAAATATAAAAACTTTACCATATCCAGGTTTTCCAACAGATTTACAACCACAAATGGGTGTTGTTTTATCTTTAGCAAATGGTACTAGTGTAATTAATGAAAGTATATGGGATTCAAGATTTCAATATACTGATGAATTAAACAAAATGGGAGCTAAAATAACAGCCCAAGGAAAAACCGCATTTTTTGAAGGCGTAAAAAGATTAACTGGTGCACCAGTATATTCTACTGATTTAAGAGCCGGTGCAGCTTTAGTAATTGCAGGCACAGCAGCAAGTGGCATAACAGAAATATATAATTTACAACATATTGATCGTGGATATGAAAACATAGAAGAAAAATTTAGAAAAATTGGAGCAAATATAAAAAGAGTAACAGAAGAATAAGGAAGTAAAAAATGTTTAATTTTTGTAGTCTATATAGTGGAAGTAGTGGAAATAGTCTTTTTGTTGAAACAAAAAATACTAAAATATTAATTGATGCAGGTGTTAGTTGTAAGAAAATAGAAACAGCCTTAAATGATATAAATATTGATCCTAAATCTTTAGATGGTATTTTGGTTACACATGAACACGCAGACCATGTTCAATCATTAGGTACTTTTTCTAAAAAATTTAATTTACCTGTATATATTAATCAAGAAACTTTAGATGCTATACCTAAACAAAAAGATAAAATTTCTGATAATAATATAAAACTATTTAAAGTAACTGATAAATTTGAAATAGGTGATTTATTAATCAAACCTTTTTCAATCCCTCATGATGCAGCTAATCCTTGTGGATTTAGTTTATATAAAGATGATAAAAAAATAAGTATTGCAACAGATATAGGTCATATGACAAACGATATTTTAAAAAACTTAGAAGAAAGTTTATTTGTTATGTTAGAAGCAAATTATGATCCAGAGGTTTTAAAATATTCTACATATCCTTTTTCTTTAAAAACAAGAATTGCAGGACCTAATGGTCATTTATCAAATGAAGTTGCTGGAAAAACTATTTCACATTTGATAAATTCTGGATTAAAAACTGCTATGCTAGGACATCTAAGTAAAGAAAGTAATTTTCCTGAACTTGCTTATCAAACTGTTATTGACGAAATACTTTCTAACAATAATAAATCTCTTATGCTTAGTGTTGCTTCAAGAGACTCACATAGCAAAATTATTAATATAAAGGAGTAGTATGCTTAGTATTCACATTGTTTGTATTGGTAAAATAAAAGAAAAATATTTAAAAGATGCAATATCAGAATATAGTAAAAGACTTTCTAAATTCTGTAAACTGGATTTCATAGAACTTTCTGATGAAAAAATTCCTGATAAATTAAATCCTAATTTAGAATTAGAAATTAAGGAAAAAGAATCAAAACAGATACTTTCTCATTTACCAAAAGATTCTTTTAAAATTTCTTTAGATTTAAAAGGCAAAGAATTTTCTTCTGAAGAATTTTCTAAAAAACTCGAAGATATATCTATGGAAAATAGCCATATTTCTTTTATTATTGGTGGCTCTTTAGGTTTAACTAAAGAAGTTTTAGATAATAGCAACTTAAAAATTTGCTTTTCCAAAATGACTTTTCCCCATCAATTAATTAGAGTTTTTTTATTAGAACAAATTTTTAGAGCATTTAAAATTTCACATGGTGAAACTTATCACAGATAATATATGTTTTTTGTAGAGAAAATACACAGAAAAATAGGGTCTATTAAATAATAATATTTTCTCTACAAGATTAATGTATATAGTCTATCCTTTTTTATCTACCTGTTTTATTATATCTTTTGATAACTTTTTGATTACTAATTTTCTTATTATAAAAAATATTGATATAAATATTATAAATTTCATATAATCCCTCGAAAACTTTAATTTTTATTTTTTTATTTTTTTATTTTTTCTTTTATATTTTGCTAATACCTGTTTCTTTAAATAAAACGGTGATTTTACTAGTTTTATATTTACTTCTTTCTTATTAATAATTTGTTTTTTGGAAACTCCGAATAAAATTAGACTAAGTTTAAAATTAAATACTAGATTACAAAATGAAATCAAAAATTACTTATGCAACCCATTATCACCTACTTTTTTATTATTTTTTTCTCATGGAATTTTAAGATTAAAAATATAAAATAATTATTTTGATTAAAAGTAAAATTATAATACTACCATTTCCTGAAGATGTCAAGTGCTTTTTATACAAAAACGATTAATTTTAATAAAAAATAATTCAATTACTAAATATTTATAATAAAATCTGGCATACTACTGTACTTGCAATTATTCCAGCAATATCAGCTGCTAATGCTGCAACAAGTATGTATCTTGTCTTTTTTATTTTTATACAGCTTGTATATACTGCAATTGTATATAATGTAGTTTCAGTAGAACCCATTATTACAGACGCAATATTACCTATTAAACTATCTACACCAAAATTTTTCATAATATCAGTTGCAACTGCAATTGATCCGCTTCCTGATATTGGTCTCAAAATACTAAGTGGCATAAGTTCACTTGGAAAATTAAAAATATCAAGAACTGGACTTGCAATTTTTATAATTAAATCTAAAACACCTGAACTTCTTAAAGCACCTATTGCTAAAAATAATCCTACTAACGTTGGTAAAATACTTAGAGTTGTTTTGATTCCTTCTTTTGCTCCATCTAGAAATGTATCAAATACTTTATTTTTTTCTCTCACTCCATACATAACAATTAATAATATTACTATTGGCATCGCTACATTTGACAGAAAATTTATTATTTTCATCTATACTTCTCTCCTTTTGTTAATTTTATTACAATTTTAGCTACAACTATTCCAACTATTGCAGCAATAATAGTCGCAATCCAAGTTGGAAATACTATAGATGTTGGATTTTCAGAACCAAGAGAACTTCTAATTGCTATAACTGTAGTAGGAATAACTTGAATAGATGCTGTATTTACCACAATAAACATCATCATTGAATCTGATAATGTATCTTTTCTTTCATTTTCCTCTTGCATTGATTTCATCGCTTTTAATCCAAGTGGTGTAGCAGCATTTCCCAAGCCTAATATATTTGCAACCATATTCATTGAAATCTCTTTCTTTATTTTTTTATTCTGTTTTAATTTTGGAAATAAAAAATTAAGAATAGGCTCTAACAATTTTGTCAGATTTTCTATTAAACTAGTTTTACTTGCTATTTGCATAATTCCACTCCAGAGACACATAGTCCCTAGTAAATCAATTGATAAACTAATTGCTGAATTGGTGCTTTCAAAAATGGAATTATTTAAATTTTCTAGATTCCCTGAGAAGATTGCAAACGAAAATGATATTATTATAAAAATTGGCCAAACTATATTTAACATATTATCACCACTTAATTTTATTTAAATAAAACACTTTTTATTCCAAATGTAATTGACCAAGTCTTTTATTTATGATATAGTAAGGGTAATTAGATGGATTGTAATATATAACTTTTAAGGAGGATTTAATTATGAAATCAACAGGTATTATTAGAAGAATGGACGAACTCGGTAGAGTAGTAATTCCAATTGAAATAAGAAATCAATTTAATATAGTTGAAAAAGATCCAATCGAAATCTATGTAGATGGATCAACAATAGTATTGAAGAAATTCGAGCCTAATTGTATCTTCTGTGGTAATACAAAAAATTTATTAGAGTTTCATAATAAATTAATTTGTAAAGACTGTTCTAAAAAAATAGGAGATTTAAAAAATAAAAACAAATAAAGATGAAGCTTTTGTTTCATCTTTATTTGTTTCTATATAAATTTCTTATATATTTCATTTTTATTCACATTTCTATCTTTAGCAATTTTTTTTATTATTTCTTTTTTATCTAAACCTTGATCTTCATAATATTTATAATGTTCTTCTATACTTAAATCACACAAATTATTTTCTTTTTCTTTATAATTTCCTTCAATAATTAAAACCATTTCACCCTTTAAATTCTCTACTTTTGATAATATTTCATCTATATTTCCCCTAATAAATTCTTCATGTATTTTTGTTATTTCTCTTGCTAAAACTATCTTTCTATTTTTATCAAGAACTTTTTCTAAGTCTATTAAAGTATTTTTTATTTTATGTGGTGCTTCATATAAAATAATTGTTTTATTAATATTTTTTATTTCTTCTAATTTTTCTTTTCTATTTTTCTTATTTAACGGAAGAAAGCCAAAAAAACAAAATTCTTTTGTGTTTATTCCTGATGCGATTAAAGCATTTATCATAGCACAAGCACCTGGGATTGGAACTATTTTTATATTTTCTTTAATACTATTTTTTACAATCTCTTCTCCAGGATCACTAATTCCAGGTGTTCCTGCATCTGATACTAATGCAATATTCTTTCCTTCATTTAGTTTTTTAATTAACTGTTCACATCTAAATTCTTCGTTATGTCTGTGATAACTAATCATTGGTTTTGAAATTTTTAAATGATTTAATAATTTTAAAGTATGCCTTGTATCTTCTGCTGCTATTAAATCAACTTCTCTTAGTACATTTATTGCTCTTAATGTAATATCATCTAAATTCCCTATTGGTGTTGCAACTAAATATAATATTCCTTGTTCTTTTTGCTTCATTTTCGTTTTCCTTTCATTTTTTATTTTATATTTTATTATAGATTTTTAATATTTTTTCTGTATAATTTCCATTTTCATCATAAATATATAAATTTTCATGGACTCTTAGATACGGTTTAGCATTTTTTATTCCTTTAATTAATAATAATTTTGGTGGTTTATCTTTATTTGAATAAACAAATTTCATCTCTTTTGGCTCAATTTTGTATTTTCTAAGCACACTTAAAATATCAACTAATCTTTCTGGTCTATGAACCATATAAAACTCACCTTTATCTTTTAATAAATCTTTTGAGACTTTTATAAAATCTTCTAAATTTGCTGTTATTTCGTGCCTTGAAATAATTTTTCTTTCATCATCATTGATAATTCCAGAATCTTTTTTCTTGTATGGTGGATTTGTAACTATTACATCAAATGACTGGTTTTCATAAATTTTATTTAAATTTAATATATTTTCATTTAAGACTTGAAATCTATCCTCTAGATTATTTAATTTACTACTTCTTTCAGCCATGTTAGCTACTTCTTTTTGTATCTCTATTCCAATTACTTTTTTTAATTTTGTTTTTCCACAAAGTAAAATAGGAATAATTCCAGTTCCTGTTCCTAAGTCTAATACTTCGCTATTATTTTTTATATTTTTTGCAAAATCAGATAACAACACACTATCTATTCCAAAGCAAAAACCTTTCTTATTTTGTATTATTTTTAAATCTTTAAACTCTAAATCATCTATTCTTTCATTTTCTTTTAAAATTGTTTCCATATTATTTTCCTTTTATTTTTATAAACATTTATAATTTCCTTACATATTATATACTAAAATAGCCAAAAAATCAAAGTTTCGAGGTGTATTATGGAATATAATGAAAATAGAGGTGACAAAAAAACACCTCATAAAAAACAATTTAATTTTAAAGTTTGTGGAAAAAATACAGTAAAATCACTAAATGAAGTAGAATATTTCCTAAATAATCTAAAAAAGTTTACACGTTACATACATTTATATAAATTTTTTAGGAAATAGCATTATATAAAGTATATATTTCATTAAACTCTTCATTTTCATTACCATTAATCAGTATTTTCACCCCATTTACTTCTGTTAATTGTGTTAACGTATTTACTAGACTATTTATTAAATTTTCTTTTACCTTTTCATTAGTTGAATCATAATTTAAAAACTCACTTGAAAAGTCTAATATCACACAATCACCTTCCATTTGTGTGCTCAATAATTGTGTATTTTCTGGAATTATTTTTTCTCTGTCTTCATCTTTTGGCCCTTCAATTAATAAATTTACTAATTTTTCATAAGGTTCATCTAATAATTCCTTTATATCTATTAATCTAGCTTCTAGTTCTAGTTCATTTGTTTCTTTATTAGAAAAATACAGACTGACTATTGTTTGTCTTGATTGATCTTCAGATATTTCTTCTTCTGGAGTGTATTCTTCTATTATTTGTTCTTCTGTGTTATCTTCTTGGCTTAGATAATTAATCAAAAAATATGCACCTATTATTAAAATAATAAATAGAATAGAAAAAATTATAATTATTTTTTTGTTTTTCATTTTATCCTCCTTCTTTTCTAATATATATTCAATATTATTATTTGTTTGTCCTTTTTAGAACTTTAAATTTACTCATATTCACTAAAACTATTTTCTAACAATCCTAAAAAATAGTTCTTTGTTACAATATTTTCCATTTGACAAAATGCCATTTTCCGTATAAAATTAAGGTGTTTAAATATGTGTTTTTATATACGAAAAAGGAGATTTTGTCATGAGTAACGAGTTATTACATGTTGGTTTAGATGTAGGTTCTACAACTGTAAAAATTATAGTTATGGATAAGAACCTAAATACTATATATAAAAATTATCAAAGACACTTTTCAGACACTAAAAATACTGTTTGTAGTGTTTTAGAAGATTTATTATTAAAATATCCAAATAATATATTTACATTAGCTTTAACAGGCTCTGGTGCTATGTCTGCTGCTAAATTTTTAGGGGTAGATTTTATTCAAGAGGTTGTTTCTTGTAAAAGGGCTGTTGAAAAATACATACCAAGAACTGATGTTGTAATCGAGCTTGGTGGTGAAGATGCTAAAATTATTTATTTTGATCAATCTATTGAACAACGTATGAATGGTACTTGTGCTGGTGGTACTGGTGCATTTTTAGACCAAATGGCATCACTACTTCATACTGATACAGCAGGATTAAATGAACTTGCAAAAGGTTATAAAACAATTTATCCTATTGCATCTCGCTGTGGTGTTTTTGCTAAAACTGATATTCAACCTTTGATTAATGAAGGTGCTGCAAAAGAAGATATTGCTGCATCTATTTTCCAGGCAGTTGTAAACCAAACTATTAGTGGTTTAGCATGTGGAAGACCAATTAGAGGTAATGTTGCTTTTTTAGGTGGACCTCTTAATTATTTATCAGAATTACGTAAAAGATTTATAGAAACATTGCATTTGAAGGATGATGAAATTATAGTACCAGAAGAAGCTCATCTTTTAGTTGCAAAAGGTGCTGCTTTGGATTCTATTAATACTACTCCTATTACACCTGATGAATTGGCAAAAAAAATTGAAAACTTAAAAGTTTCACATGATAACACATCAAAACCATTAGACCCATTATTTAAAAATGATGATGAATATAATACTTTTAAGGAAAGACATGATAAAGATAAAGTTAAAAAAGGTGATTTAGCTTCATATGAAGGTGATTGTTTCCTTGGTATTGATGCTGGTTCTACAACTACAAAATTAGTTTTGATAGATAGAGATGGAACACTTCTTTATTCTTTATATGGAAGTAATGAAGGAAATCCTTTAAAAAGTGTTATGAATATGTTAAAGAAACTATATCATGAGTTACCTGAAAAAGCAGTGCTAAGATTTAGCGGTGTTACAGGATATGGTGAAAAGCTTATTCAAACAGCCTTAAATGTTGACTTAAATGAAATAGAAACAATTGCACATTATACAGCTGCAAAAGAATTTGAGCCAAATGTTACAAGTATTGTTGACATTGGTGGTCAAGATATGAAATACATAAAAATGAAAAATGGTTCTATTGATAATATTATGCTTAATGAAGCTTGTTCTTCAGGTTGTGGTTCTTTTATAGAAACTTTTGCAAAAAGCTTAAATATCGAAATTTCAAATTTTGTAAAAGAAGCAATAAAATCAAAAACTCCTGTTGATTTGGGTTCTAGATGTACTGTTTTTATGAATTCTAAAATCAAGCAAGCTCAAAAAGAAGGTTATTCTGTTGGAGATATTTCTGCAGGTCTTTCATATTCTGTTATCAAAAATGCTATACAAAAAGTTATGAAAGTTAGAGATGTTGAAACATTAGGAGACCATATTGTTGTACAAGGTGGTACTTTCTATAATGATGCTGTTCTTCGTGCTTTTGAACTTATAGTTGGTAAAACTGTTGTAAGGCCAGATATTGCGGGTCTTATGGGTGCTTATGGTATGGCCCTTTTATCTAAAGAACAATATGAAACAAACCTTGATATGGAATATAAATCTACTATTTTAAAGGAAGATGAATTAGATAAATTAGAAATTAAAGTTACACATACACGTTGTGGTATTTGTGAAAATCACTGCAAGTTAACTATTAATAGATTTAGTAATGGTCAAATACATGTATCTGGAAATCGTTGTGAAAGAGGTGCAGGTGCTATTACTAAAGCTAAAAGCTTACCAAATTTAATACAATATAAATATCAAAGATTATTTGATTATACACCTTTAGAAGAACAATATTCTACAAGAGGTACTATTGGTATCCCTAGAGTTTTAAATATGTATGAGGATTATCCTTTCTGGTTTACTTTCCTAACTAGTTTAGGTTTTAGGGTAATCCTTTCAGAGAAGAGTACTCGTGCGACTTACGAAAAAGGTATGGAATCTATGCCTTCAGAATCTGTTTGTTACCCTGCAAAACTTTCTCATGGACATATTGAAAGTTTATTAGAACAAGGTGTAAAAACTATATTCTATCCTTGTATTCCATATTCTAGAAAAGAATATGAAAAGTCAGACAATCAATATAATTGTCCTATTGTTATTTCTTATTCAGAGGTTTTAAGAAACAATGTTGAAGGATTAAAAGATTCAAGTATTAAGTTTATTAATCCATTCCTTCCTCTAGATAAGAAGAATTTAGTTAAGAAAATACTAGAACTTGATGAATTTAAAGAATATAATTTCACAAAAGCTGAATTAAATGAGGCTGCTGAAAAAGCAGAGGCAGAATATCAAAAATTTAAAGATGATGTTAGAAAAAAGGGTAGCGAAACTGTAAAATACATAGAAGAAAATAATTTAAAAGGTATTGTTTTAGCAGGAAGACCTTATCATGTAGACCCTGAAATTAATCATGGTATTGATACTTTAATTACTTCACTTGGTTTATGTGTTTTAACAGAAGATAGTGTTTCTGATAAAGCAGAAGCAAAAAGACCTTTAAGAGTTGTTGACCAATGGGTTTTCCATGCAAGACTTTATGCTGCAGCTGATTTTGTTGGAAAACATGATTTTTTAGAATTAGTTCAACTTAACTCGTTTGGTTGTGGTGTAGACGCTGTTACAACAGACCAAGTAGAAGAAATACTTTCTAGCTATGGTAAGATGTATACTTTAATTAAAATAGATGAAGTAAACAATTTAGGGGCTGTTCGTATTCGTATTCGTTCTCTACTTGCTAGTATGAAGAAACGTGAACAAGAAAAACTAGAACAAAAGTCTGATGGAGATTATGGAATTACTAAAAAGATTTTTACAAAAGAGATGAGAAAAGATTATACTATATTATTCCCTCAAATGGCACCTATACATTTTGAACTTCTGGAAACTGCTGCTAGAGCTTGCGGATATAATATAGAATTACTTAGAAATTGTACTCAGAAAACAGTAGATACTGGACTTAAATATGTAAATAATGATGCTTGTTATCCTTCTATATTGGTTACTGGTCAAATGATTGAGGCACTTCAATCTGGAAAATATAATGTTAATAAAACTGCTTTAATTATTTCACAAACTGGTGGCGGATGTAGGGCAACAAACTATATTGGATTTATTAGAAAGGCATTGAAGGACGCAGGTTTTGAAAATGTACCAGTTATTTCCTTAAATTTTGTTGGTATGGAAAAAATGCCTGGATTCAAATTAACAGTTCCTTTAATAGAAAGATTATTTAAAACTGTTGTTTATGCTGATCTTTTACAAAAAATGCTAACTAAAAATAGAGCATATGAAGTAAACAAGGGTGAATCACAAGCTTTGTTTGATACTTGGATGGAAAAATGCAAAAAATTACTTACTAAATCAACTAATAAAGAATTTAAGCAAAGTATTTATGATATTGTTAATGATTTTGAAAAGATTGAATTAGATACATCTGTAGAAAAACCTAAAGTTGGTATTGTTGGAGAAATTTTAATTAAATATCATCCTTTTGGAAATAACTTTGTTGCAAACATATTAGAAAAAGAAGGTGCAGAAGTTGTTTTACCTGACTTTATGGGGTTTGTAAAATTTATGGCTACTCATAAAATTACATTTAATAAATTATTAAATACAAATAAGACTTCTTCTAAAATTAGTAAAGTAGCAATTAAACTTATTGATATTTTAGAAAAAGATGTTAAAATTGCTTTAGCAAATTCTAAAAAAGGTTATTTACAACCATGTGACATTTGGCATCTAGAAGATAAGGTAAAAGATATTTTATCTATAGGAAATCAAACTGGTGAAGGTTGGTTCTTAACTGCTGAAATGATTGAATATATTGAAAATGATATTCCAAATATTGTATGTGTTCAACCATTTGCATGTTTACCTAACCATGTTGTTGGTAAAGGTGTTATTAAGACTATTCGTAGTAAGTTTCCTGAAGCTAATATTTCTGCTATTGATTATGATCCAGGTGCAAGTGAGTCAAATCAGACTAATAGAATTAAACTTCTTATGACTGTTGCTAAAGATAATTTAAAGGCTAAGCAAAATTTTAAGAAAGCTTTAGATAAAGAGAATGTAGAAGAAAAAATTGAAATAAAAGAAAAAGTTACAAAGTAGTAATTACAAGGAAAAAATAGAACAACTTCATAATTTAAAGTTGTTCTATTCTTTTATGGTTTTAGAGCTGTAATTGGCACAACATATACTCCGTCTGGTCTTTGATAAGCTGCATTTGACATTCCACATATTACACAAAGAATAGCTGGCAATTTGCCATTTTCTCTTTCAATTCCTTCTTTTATTTTTAGCAAATTCTTAGCACCTTCTTCTATCTTATTTGCTCCTAGTTTTATTTCAAATGCACACCATTTTCCATCTTCTAATTCTATAACACTATCTATTTCTCTGTTTTGATAATCTTGGTAATGATAACATTTAGCATTAAAACTATCTGCATATATTTTTAAATCTCTTTCGACCATTGCTTCAAATAAGAAACCAAATGTGTTTAAATCATTAATTAATTTATTTTCTTCTTTTATATTTAATAAAGAACATGCAATAGATGGATCTGCAAAATGTCTTTTTTCTGATTGTTTTACTCTTACAGAAGAACGAATATTAGAAGCAAAAGGCTCATCGTTATCTAATAAATATAGTCTATCTAATACATCAAGATATGAAGCTATAGTATCTAGGTCTATATCTTCGTTATCCTTTTCAATAATATCTTTTTTTAAAGTCATATTAGATACTGTTGTACTTTCATTCCTTGCTAACGACTTTAGTAATAATTTTACCTTATGCTTATTTCTACTTATTCCATCTAATCTATTTAAATCATCATCAATTATTAATTTTATATATTCTTCTATAGCTTCACTAGAGTCTTTAGGTGAATATTCTAAATTTCCTGGCCAGCCTCCTCTAATTATTAAACCTGCAAGATGTCTCAAATCAACTTCGCCTGTTAATTTTTCCTCTAATTTATTATTACATATATCCTCTAATGATATATCTCCTGTAGAATCTCCAGATTCAAACAAACTCATTGTCCTTAAATATATTTTTCCAAATCTTCCTGCTCCACTATGTGATATTCCTTTTCTATTTGGTGTAGAAGACCCTGTCAAAATATATTGTCCTTTTAGACCTGTCCTATCAACATCAGCTCTAATCTCATCCCATAAGTTCGTTGCTTCTTGCCATTCATCTATTAATTTTGGTTTTTCTCCTTCCAAAATTATTGATGGTGATATCTTAGCAAGTTCTACATTGTTTGATGCTCCTCCTGTAGTTTTATGCAAGAGAACTTCACTATTAGAATGATAACGACCTGCCCATGTTTTACCACAGTATTTTGGCCCTTCAATACAAATAGCTCCAAATAATTTTAAATACTGTTCTATTTTATTATCTACAATTCTTCTTCTATAATTTTTTATTTCCATATTTTTCACCTCCACAAGTTATTCTATAATTATTATATCTTATCCCTTTATTTTTGTCAATTTTATTCGGTTATTTTTGTTGTTTTTGTTCCGTGATTTTTATAAATTTTATTCCGATACTTTTACATTATATTTTTTTATATTTAAGTTTTTAATAATATATTTTTTACTTTTTAATTATAATATAAATTAATATGTTAAATTTATTCTGATTACAAAAAAATTTATTAAAAGCCTTTACTGTATTTGATTTTGGTTACATAATATGTTATAATATAAGTAGTATTTACCTGTTTTATACGAGATTGGAGAAAAGATGTTTTTGAAGGTTTTGCTTATCGGTTTTTGCATTTTAATTGTATTTAGTGGATTTTTGGCAGTCTATCAACTGATTACAAGAGATGACTCTTCTTCGCGAGGAGAACTTATTGGAAGGATCGTATTTGGGGCTCTGATGCTTTATCTTTTCCTCAAGTAATCGTCTCGTAGAAAGGAACCTTCTAACTAGAAGACCATTATAGAAGCCACTGGAACACAGTGGTTTCTATTTTTTAATTTACTATTCTACTTTTTCTTGTTTTTTTATTGAAGGTTCTTTTTTTTTATGTTATATTTATCTATATAAATTAAAGGAGTTTTTTACAAATGAATTATTATCAAATATTAGAAGTAGACAAATGTGCTTCTTCTGAAGTTATAGAAAAAGCTTATAAAGCATTAGTTAAAAAATACCACCCAGACTTACAAGAATCAAATATGAAAGGCGAAGCTGAAGAAAAGATAAAATTAATCAATGAAGCATATGAAGTTCTTTCAAATCCTGATTCTAGAGCAAAATATGATGAAACTTTAAAACAAAGTGAAATATCAGAACAAGAAATTAGAAAACAGCAAGAATACCAACAAAAACAATTAGAATATGAAAAACAATTGCAACAAGCAAGACAAAAAGCATATCGCGATGCATATATCCAAGACCTGAAAAATAGAGGTTATAAGATAAAGTATAAAAAGACACCAAGAGAATATTTAAAAAATTTTATCGCTTTTATAATTACTATTACGATTATCCTTATTCTTCTACAAATTCCTTTTGTTCAAAATTTCTTTATTAAAATATATGAAGAAAATATAGTTATACAAACTATTGTTAATATTTTTAAATAATAATACCAAAAGAAAAAATCACCTAAAAAGTGATTTTTTCTTTATCATTCTTATTTATTACTTTTTTACTCTATATTAAATGACATAACAAAATCATAATCTTCTCCTAATTGCATTATAATTGTTTTTTCTATTTGATCAGTTGATGAGCCCGTAATATCTGTTAAAATGATTTCTTGTTGATAAATTCCATTATTCTCTGTAGTTTGGTCAAATTCTAAGTCATAATGTAAAGGGAAATTTTCTCTCATATATTCTTCAAAAGCTTCTTCTGAGCCAAAATTATTATTTCTAAATGTCTCATCTAAATAACTATATGCTGTTTTATAATCCCTTGCATTTAACATCTGAATCCATTTATCAATATTCATAGCTACTTTATATTCACTATTAGATTCATCATAAGTCGTTTTAAAATTATCTGTTATTATTGTATATGTATCTAATTTAAGAGTAAATTCCATTGGGTTAGTTTCATCAAAAACATATAAGTTTTGATACTGATCCATACAAATAAATTCTGTATAACCATCATAATTATTCACTAAATATTTCTGAATTTGTAATCCCGCTATTTCATCTTTGTTTGATTCTACATATTTTTCAAAATCCTCTAAACTTCCAAATCTTTTTAATTTATAGTCTTCTTGTAAATAATCATATAATAAATCAGGTTTAGCTAAAATAATTCTTTTAAATGTAGAGAAATATTCTTTTGAAGTATCTTCATATGTCATTGTACTATTTGTATATGCATTATTGTCATTTGCTTGTATTTCTGTATCATCATACTCCAATTCTACCTCATCTATTGAATCATAAGATGAACTTAATGGTTCTATAGAAAAAGTTTTTTCGTTTCTATCAACATTTACAATAATATACATATCACCTAAATATTCATTATTTAAAGATGTCATTATACCATAAACAATATAATTTTCTATTTCCTCTCCTTTTATATATCTCATCTCTAATGCATCAAATATAACTTTTTCATCAAGTGTTTCTATATAATCATTTAAATTATTGATAGTTATATTATTATCTTCTATAAATTTTGTGCTTAATAAATTTAATCTGTTTTCATTTATAGTTTGTTCATCTACAACTTTTGTATACTCATTATTTTCATTAAAACCAAAATATTTATCATTATTATCATTAATTTCATCTAAATATTGCTGTACAGAATTTTTTACAGAGAAAAATCTTGACTTATCTGTTACTTTTTCGATTTTCGTAGTATCAATTAAAACTTCCTCGCCCGCATCGCCTTCATTTATTTCGTTTTCGATTTCTACTTTCTCTTGCCATTTCGTAGAAATTAATACTCCTATTACTAACAATATTAATATTATTAATATGACAATAAATATTTTTAATTTTTTCATAAGATTCTCCTTATCTTTAATTAGTAATAAACCTATATACTCTAGTAAAAGCTCCACTCACATAACTTTCAACGCTTATTTGATCTGCTATTGCAACTAAATCTGAATGTGCTCCTACTCGTAGTCCATTTCCAAGATACATTTCTACGTGACCTGTTCTCCACAAAACGTCTCCTGGCTGTAAATCAACTTGCCCATCTGCTCCAACATAATATGCTGAACCATATCCACTAGTAGTTGAAGGTGCATCAAAATCAAAATATTCCTTATATAATCTAGATATAAAACTTGAGCAATCATATTGAAATTCTCCATATCTATTTGCTTGACTATATGTATATCTATCATCATCTGCAATTCTTATTGCTTCAGTTAACATTTGTAGCATTTTTGTAGCATTTTCACCAGAAAGATTAATTTCTCCTATTCTTTCGTCTGCTGTAGGCTTTTCTAGGTCTTTAAATTGTTCATAATAGCTTCTTGCTGCTTCTGTTCTGACATCCATTCTTGCTACTGAAGGTCTTTCAAATGTCCAACAAAAAGCTATTGCAGCATCTTCTGGTGTTGACGCATTTTCCCAATCAGATGCAGAATATCCATTGTAAGTCATTAATTGGTATGAAGCATATCCATTAGCTCCTCCTCCTGGTGTAATCTCTGCTATTAAGAATTCTATCTGCGTATCTACATCCGACGCTTCAACACCTTTTGAAGCAGCATATGCTTCTAAAGCTGTCCTTCTTCCATAAGACCATTGACATAGTCCAAATCCAACTCCACTGCCACTTTCTATTATCTCTGAATCAAACCCAGATTCAGCTTCAATATTTCCTAAAACTCCTGCTGCAGCTTCTTTACTATATCCCGCATCTATAACTGCCCACCATACTTTTTCTTGGATAGTATCTCCATAAAATCCAGTGCTAATTTGAGAAAATTGGTCTATTCCATATTCACTAAAATCAAATTCTATAACTCCATAATTAATATTAGTTGCTTTATACATTAAATACTTTGTTAAATCAAGCAGGTTTGCTGTATTTTCATTATTTTCAATAAGTGTAAATATATAATCTGATCTAACTTTTTTATACATATCATGCTCTGTATACAAATCTACAAATACATTTTCTTTTCCTTCTGTCTTTAAATCTCCTGACTCATAAGTATTGCTAATTGTTGTTGTATCTATTTTATTTCTATTATAAATAGTATATTTATAAGTTACTGTTGTAGTATCTCCTGTGGTCAATCCTTTTTCATCATACACAGCTACTTGTTCTTGATAAGTACCCGATGCCGCTACAGTTTCTTCTGTTAAACTTTCTGAATAATTTTCATTTACATATCCTTTAATATTTAATACTTTTGTTTCATCATCGTCCATATCAAGTATTTCTGAACTATAACTGTTTTCCTGATAAGCTTTTACACACCATGTATTAACATATGTAAGACCTATAGAAGTACTACAATATTCAGAAATTTCCGTTGTTGAACTCGAATCTCTCCAATCGTAACTATTACTTGATTTATCATCTACCCTTTTTTCTTGAAGCGTAGTTACCATCTGTGTTGTTGTTACATTATCCTCTAAAGTTATAACTATTTCTGTATCATTTATTATAGTATCTGCTAATTCTTCTGAAAAATCTGAATACTCTGTATCTATGTAGAAGAATAACAAATATTCATATGGCATAACATATTTTTGTAACGCTGTTTTTAAATTAATTGCTGAGTTCTCTATTATTTCTATTGTTCCATCTGTATATGACCATGTTGCTGTAATTAAATTTCTGTCCTCATCAAGAGTAAAATAATTTAATGCTTCTACGTTTCCAGATGATATATATTCTTCCATTGTATCTAAAGGTATATATTTTAGATTTTTTACAACTGACCTTACTCCTTCTGATACATTTTCTTCAGTTATTTCGGTAGAAGAATATCCACTATGATCTGCTTCTAAATATTCTTTTATTCCATTTACTATTCCTTCTGCATATTTGTCTACTCCGCCATTTCTTATAACATCAGCATCTACATTTCCTGTTAAAAATCCTCCTTCTGTTACTACTGATGGAAATCCACTTGTTGCTGCATTTTCTATTATGCCCAAACTTCCTACTGCACATTTTTCTGTATCAGATCCTGCACCTCTATTTTCTAATCCCATTGCTTCTGATATGCTATTAGTTAGTATTTCAGCTAATTGTTGAGATATTCCATCTCCCTCTTTATATATAACTTCTACACCATTTGCATCTTCGGAACTTGAGGAGTTAAAATGTATCTGTATACATAAATCCGGGTCTGCATCTTTTGCTAATTCCGTTCTTTCATCAGCTCCTATGCCACCTCTATTATCTGAAGTGCTTCCTGTTTGAATAACTGTTACATTTGAGAATCTCTCTTCAATTAACTCTTGAACTTTCTCCGCAACTTCGATTGTTAAATCTTCTTCTACTAAGTCTTCTGACCTTGCACCTGTATCATCTGTATTGTTATGACCTGCTGCTATTGCAATTACATAACTATCCTTACTTCCGCCAATCTCTTCTTTTATTGTCACTCCCGCTCTAGAAGTAACCGTAGCAACTGATGTGGTTGTTGCCTCTTCTTCTGTACTCTCTGATGTTTCTTCTTGTTTTTCAGATAAGTAATTTGCTCTTACATATACATTTTCGTCTTCATACTTTACTTCAACATAAGTTATTACTTCACCAGTTAATGGATTTTCGTTATTTTTATAAGTTCCTGTATATTCTACTTCTGTACCTCTTGGTATTGTTTTGACCCTTCCTGTATCATCTATTACTTCTTCCCAATTTCCTGTATCTGAACCAGGATTTAATTCTGATTCTGTTTGCTCATAAACTTTAGCTTCTACCTTTATAAGCAAAATTTTTCCTTCTTCCCAGTCTTGTATAATTTCATCATAACTTCCAACCACAGTAGTATCATATGCGACTTCTTCTTCTATTGGAACGGCATCTTCTACTCCTGTATTTTCAAGCTCTCCTATATCTTTATCAGGTGACACTCTCTTTATATCTATAGAACCCTGGAATCCATCACTGCCCTCTGGAATATTTCCTCCTAAATCCGGAAATTGGGTTATTACTTCTGCTTTTATTATCTTCTTTAAAAACTCACTATCAGTTGGCAAGTTATATGAACCTGTTGTTGAATTTATTTCTTTAATTATACTTTCTACTTTGCTATCAAAATCATCTACGAAGTCAAGATAATAACCACCTTCTCCATCTTCTTTAATTTCTACTAAATCAGCTAAATCTTCTACCTCAAATTGACTTATTATTGTATTAGGTGTTTCTTGTCCAGCAAATAATTCTATTGCATAATCTAAAATTCCTGCAACAATACAAAAAACTATTATTATTGGCCAAAACTGTATGAATATTGTTACTATTAAGCTTACTGCTTTCATAACAATACTCTTTATTATTTTTTTTGATTCTTTCTCAGCTGATTGTTTTGCTTTATTTTTTACATTTTCACTTAGTTTATTGTTATCTTGATTATTTTCTTTTCCTTCCAATGTGTCACCTCTCTCCTTTTTGGGATTTTACCTCATTAAAATTCTACAACTAATGTGTTACTAGTACTTTGATCTTGTTCTCTTACAATATTATCAAATTCAAGTGCGTCTATCCCTAATCCATTTCTATATGTTGCATTAAATCTAATTTGAATTGTTTTAGATTCCATTGATTCTAAAATCAAGTCAGACTCTTTATTTTCATATAAAAGAGAATACACATTATTTCCATTTTCATCTATCAAATATGTTGTATTTGTATTTTCTCTTGTATCTATTATAACTCTTTCATTTGTATTATTTTTTAATTTTATTGTGTAAACCTTGTATTCCATATAATTATCAACTACACTTACTTCAGCCGTTATTAAATCATTACTTGCTTGTTTATATATACTGTCTCTTCCTATATAAGAGTTTACATTAATCTTAAAAGAATCACCATCAGGTACAATAGTTATATAATCTTCTATATAAGCTGATTCACTTGATGTTCCAGTTGCTAATATATTATCATAGATTTCAACTAGATATATATATGTATCATCGTTTGTTGACCATGCCTGAAATGAATATTGTTTATTTCCTTCAAATTTTTCATTATAATATGAACTTTCAAAAATTGCTTCGCTTTGATACATTAATGTTTTACATTCATCTGATAATAAATTATAGGCAGCTGTTGGATTATGTTGAATACAATAAGTCAAAAATTCGTTTAGTAAACTTTCAAAATCTTCACTATATTTTTGACTTACTGTTCCTCCCGTAGTAATAACCTCGCTTTCATTACTAGAAGAACTAATATTGCCGTGTTGTTTCTTGATTTTGACTGCTTTCTCTTTCTTCCTTAGCAAATCCATTTAAGATTTGTATTAAAATTATTATAAATACAATTGCTAATATTACAGCCCATACTTTCAATCTATTACCATAATAAAACTGTATTAACTTGTGCATATTATCCTCCATTTTTAACTATTTTTTAGTTATGCATCTGTTTTTTTATTTTTTGAACTAGATGTTCCTGCTTCTTTTGTATTACTACTTGTTTTACCACTATTACCTCCTCTTGATTGAGAAGTAGTAGTACTACTTTCTCTTCTTCCTCTTGATTGAGAGGTAGTAGGATTACTTTCTCTTCTTCTTGATTGTGTATTATTGTTGTTTCTTGCATTTGTTGCATTATTATTACTTCCTAGACCAGAATTGTTTCTATAATATTCTCCTCTATCATTTAATTCAGCAAATGTTTGCATAACTGCCATTTGATTATCTTCTCCTGATACCATACTTTGCACTACACCTTCTAGTGCTTTGCGTTTCTTAGCATCTTCTATGTAAGATTTATCATATCCATTATCATTAGCAAATGCTGCAACATCCATTATTCCTTCATGAGATGCACCTCCTACTTGTCCATTATCTCTTTTCATTTCTAGTTTAAGGGCATTCTTTTGCATATCCTTATCTTCAATTCCTGCAATTCTCATATCAAAAGCCGCATTCATAAAGTCGTCTAAATTTCCTTCATATCCTACTTTTCTTGCCATTTCTTCATATTCAGCTTGCTGATTTTTATCTTTCAAGAAGTTTCTTCTTGCTCTTGCATTTTCTCTTTCTACTTGTTTTTGTCTTGCATATTCTCTACCATATAAAGATGCATTCCAAGTATCTGCTGATCCGTCTATTTTGTTTCTTAGTGTATTTATAGCTCTTCCACCAAGATTTTCTGCTGTCTCTGGTAATTCTCCTACTTTTCTACCAAATGAAGCACCAAGGCTTGCTCCTGTTAATGCATTTCTAACAGCACTTGATGGGTTTCCTGTAGCTATTCCAGTAGCAAGTCCAATAACTCCACCTGCCATTCCTCCTACAACAGTAGTTCCAACCTTTGCAGCTTTATATACATGTCTACTAGCAGATACTGCTGCTTTTTTTAATAATTTCCTTCTTCCACCTTTTTGAACTGGTGGCTTTTCTTTATTTCCTTTATTAGTTACATCTTGTTGATTATCTATTTGTTCGGTATCTCCACTGTTTTCACTATTACTATCTGGACTTCCTGTATTTAAATCTATGGTATCATTCATGGAATCCGCATCATCTTGCACTGCTCCTACATCTTGAGTATTATTATCTATATTATTGTCATCATAATTTGTTAAGTTTTCCGAATCTTCCTCCGGTAAATAATTTTGGTCATAATCATCCATTCTTACTTCTTCATTATCTTGACTTCCTGACTCTTCATTATCTTGAGGAGCATTTTGTTGATTTGGGTCATAATCATCCATTCTTACTTCTTCATCATCTTGATTTCCTGACTCTTCATTATTTTGAGGAGCATTTTGTTGACTTGAACCATTATTACTTTGACTTTGACTCGTATCTGAATTTGTTCCATTACCTATTGTTCTATTTTGACGAATTGGTTTTGTATTATCATTGTTGCCTTCTGAAGAGTTCCCTCCTTCAGCTATTTTATTTTGATTTTCTTTCTTACCTGCTCCAACAAAATTTTGTAATGCACTCATAGCAAGAGCTCCTCCTGCAAAAGCTCCAAAGCTTCCTGTTGTCTCTGCTTTGTCAAATCCAAACATTTTCTTAATAAATTTCTCTGCTGGAATTAAGAAACCTATAGCTACAACTGCATAAATAAGATTCTTCTGAACTAAATCTATGGCTGAACTTACAAAGACAGTATAAAGTATTAAATGTACTGGTTGTATAATCACATTCATTGTATATTCCTTAAACCACATATTAAAAGCTTGTGCTTTTCCATCTCCTACTTTATCCATTGGATAAGTTAAAGCTACCAATGGAGCAATCATAGTAAAGAATGCTGTATATAAAAATCTCTTAAAATACATAAATGTAAATCTAAATGTATAAACTACTAATATTATATATATACTAGTATAAGCTACAGCATCCCATGCATCAGTTCTTTGAGCTTGAAATCTTACAAGTCCTATTAGATTAGTTTTAAATGTTACTCCGTCATCTACACTAATAGTAAAACCACTATTACTACTTGTTGAGAAAAGTTCTGTTACTTTATCTGTTATCATTAATATTGCAGACATTATGAAATGTATTATAAATACTAAACATAATGCAACCACCCAGTTTTTTATTGACTCTTTATATTTTGCTTTATCATCTGCTGTTGAACTAATTATAATTCTAATTCCAAGATACATTAATACTGATAAAAGTCCGACAATAGCAATATTTCTAAATGATTTATACCAAGATGATATTACTTCTCGTAAATCTGATGCTGCAGATACACTAGCCTCTTCGGCTGAATCATAACCTTCTATTACTGATGTGTACTCGTTTGGATTTAAAAAGTTTACGTCTAATATTGCTATATTGTTTGCAAAAATACTTTCTGGTGAAAGTAATATATTAGGTACTTCATAGTCATCACCAAGTCCTAAAAAAGATGCATTAATTTCGTCTGATTGAAAAGTTATTGCATTTGAAGTATCTAAATCAGTTGTTAACCAAGAACCTGAGTCTTCTTCCAAGTTTTCATCACTTGTATCTAGCATAATAGAAGAAAAACTATCCGTTCCCAACATATAGCGATTTAAAACTCCCATGGCAATATCACCAAGAGCTGCAACCAATTTCACTATTTCTTTTAATAGCGTCCCAAATACATCCCAATCATCACTAGCAAATACTCCTTGAGGTATTGTAAATGCTATTAATACAATAATACATAATGCTAATACTGTCTTTCGTATGAAGTTATTTTCAACAAGTTTCTTCATTTCATCCTCCTTGCTTTATATTCTGTCTCTTCTTTTTCTTTGTTTAACTAAATTATTTAAATTTGTTTCAACAAACTCAAATTCTTTTGCTGTAGGTGTTATTTGTAAAATAGCTGTGTCTGAACCTACTTTTAACAACCCCTCACCTTTTAAACAAGTAACTAAAAAGTTAGCCTCTCCATTACTTAACTTAAATACTTGTTTTAAATATTCTATTTCTGATTTATCTTGTGCTAAAAATAATTTAGTATCTGATGAAGTAAGTACTGCTTGTGCTTCTGGTTTTTCATAAAAATCTTGAAATCTTTGTGATACAATTGCAAGTGATACATTTCTTTTTCTTGCACGTCTTGCCATTGTATTTAAGAAATCAACAGCTTCTGGATATGGTAATAGCATCCATGCTTCATCTACTAATACTCTTTTCTTCTTAGCTTTTGTTCTATCTTCACTATTTTTCTTAACATATTTTTCCCAAATCCAAGATAACAAAATTTGTTGAGCAAGTGGTCTTGCAAAACGTTCTTCTAATTGTGATATATCCAAATTTATAAATGGTACATCATCTAATAGTTCAAAGGTAGATTGTCCATCAAAATATGCCATCTGACCATTATACTCTCTTATGTATTGTCTCATTACTTTTAACAAATAGCTGTAATGTGACTGATAGTCTGGATTTGTATTCTCTGCTGCTTTGTTTTGTAATCTTTTATACCAGCTTCCTATTGTTGGCATTTCTTTTTTGTCTTTATATAATTTATCTCCAGTTTGGAATTCATTTCCACTTTTATAGATACTTGATGGATTGCTTGTAATTCCTAATGCCGCATATTCTTCTGAGACAGCTTCTGCTATCAGTTGCTTTGTTAATTCGTTGACTTCATCACTTCTTGTACTACCTTTAGCCATTGTAATAAGTGCTTGAGTTACATCTTCTACTTTGTTTTCTACATTTAATTCTTTTCTTTCTCTTCCTGTTATTGAATCTTTAGCAGTTTCTGGTTCTATATCAAATAGATTTATAATTGTACTTGAGTTAGGGCTTAATACTACATTTACTCCGCCTAAACTTTCAGCAACAATTGAATATTCACCTTCTGCATCTAATGCTAAACTTTCAATTCCCATTAATACTGAAGATCTAGAGATTAATGTTTTCATTGTTACAGATTTACCAGCACCAGATTTAGCAAATATAACCATATTATAATTTGTTAAAGATGGGTGAAAATTATCAAATAATATTGGTGTTCCAGTTTGTTTGTTAAATCCTAATGGAACTCCTGTTTCATGTCCCACTTCTGATGTAGTAAAAGGAAATACTGTTCCCATTGATCTACTATCAAATGAATGTGATCTTTTTATTTTATCTTGCATTAATGGTAAATTAGATTGAAAAGCCTCTTCTTGTATTGCCCATGCACTTTTTATATCAACTAATGATTTAGACATTTCTGTTGATAATAATTTTGTCATAGACTCTAAATCATTTAAATTATATGAAAATAGAGTTGCTACTATTGAGGCTTCATACATTTTATTGAATCCTGCTGCTATTTCATCACGTAATTGTTCTGCCTCAAATCTTTTTTGTGAAAGTGTACTCTCTCTATTTATATTTCCTCTATCTGCGGCAACAATTCTTTCTGTCTCTAACTCATTTATTACTTTGTTCAATTCATTTTGAGATCTAGATTCTGAAATTGGAGTAATATATATAGATGTATTTATATCTCCAAAAAAATATAAATCTCTAAACAATTCTGGAAAAGTACACATACGTGGTAATGAGGAAATAAAGAAACTTCTTGCATATCTTTTGACATTAGATATTATCTCTAAATGATCTATATCTGAAGCATCAATTCCTGATGGAGCAATTAATTCTTTTATTGTTTTTGGTTTTAAAAAAGATGTTTCTTCTTGTTTTTTATTCTGTCTTTCTCTTTCTTCCTCTAGTTGTCTTTTCTTTGACTTTCTCATGTACTTCCTCTCCTTCCTCTTGTGTTTTATTTAATTCATCTATAGCAGCTTGTGCTATATCTCCCCCAACATATTCTCTATTTTGACTTAATACTACTTGTGCCATTTTTCTAACTAATTCTTCTAAATTATTTTCTTTTTCTTCTGCTATTTTTTGAGGTCTTGATTTTACTTTTTCTATTGTACTATTAGCCAACTCGATTGCTTTTCTATTTATTTCTTCATCTAGAACTTTAATTTTCTTTTCAAACACATCTGGTGCTGTTGAATATAATTCATCATAACCTGCAAGCGTTGCTTTTTCAATTCCATATGTCTCTGATCCATCTCTATTATAAGCAACATATAATAATTCAACTAGTTCTTGTGAAGATAATATTTTACCTGAAATCGAGCATGCTGTTAATGTTCTTATTATTGATTGAGCTTTTGTATATAGTTCTGAAAAAGCCATATTTTTAATTTCTTCAAAATCGTAATGGGTTTCTTCACTTTCTTCCGGGAAATATGGGATTATAATATAATAATTTTTATTTAATATATTTTTATTTAAACTCATTTTTTGAGTATTATTTATTAAATCTCTTCCATATTCTAATAAGTTTTTTTGCTTTGTTAATTCATAAAAAGCTTTATCCATATTTTCCTTTTCATAAATTCCTGTTGAAGCCATTTGATTATATCTAAATGACATTTGATTGTATTTATCTTCAACCTCTTTTACTTTAGATTTATATCCAACTATACTTTTTTCGAGATTTATTGTTCTTGTTTGGATATATATTTGTATTGGATGTCTTAATGTATTTAAAAATTGTTGAAAACCTTCTTCCACACCAACTTTTTCTGGTTGAGACATTAAATCATAATTTATTCCTTGACATTCTACAACCATTAAGAATCTTTTTCCTTTTCTTTGAACTATCATATTATCTTCAATTTTATCAAACTCCATAAAATCCATTATTGATTTTTTAGTATACATATTATTAGGTGAGTGTGTTTCTTCTTTATTGTTGTTTTTCCTTCCTTTCTTTTTTTCGTCAGATAAAATTTTATCATCATCTATTTTTTTATTAGTTCCTTCTTTTAACTTTAGGAATACAAATATTGCTATAAGAACAAATAGTATAAAAACCATTATTCCTAATACCATTCCTAATATTTGTGAAATCTCATTACTTGTCACTACTTTTTACCTCCTTTTCATTCTCTTTTGTTTCTTTTTCATAAACATATATCCTATTTTTTTGCATCTTGAATTTTATTCCCCTTTTTATCACATCATCTATGTTTTCTCCTCCTGTTTTTTTAGTTATTTCAAATGCACTTGTTGTTGGCATTTTAAAAGTTGCAATTATAAAACCAACTAAGCCGAACAATAAAATCATGATAATGCCAACTATTGATATTCCTAATGAAGAAAACAATAAATAAAATGGTAAACCAATTGCTACTCCAATTGCTGTATATATTAATGCTTTTGTTGAAAAAACAAATAATATCCTTCCTTCTCCTCTTACATCTCTTGGTAAATTATATGTTCCCATAAAAGGTATTCCTCCTTTGTCTAAAAATCCATTATAACTTATTTATAATTATAACAAAAAACCTTCTAAATTGTAACGTTTTTATACAATTTTTTTCTTTTTTTTTTATTTTTAATATTTTTGTAATATATACGTAATATCACTGTAATATAATAATATTCTTGTAACCAAAATAAAGACAAAAAAAAGAATATGTATATAAAAATACATACCCTTTTATATTTATTCTTTTTTATGCACTTACTCCAACAAAGAATTGGTAAATAACTTGTGCAAATGCTGATGCTGCAAATATTAGTGCTGCACCTACTATGTATGGTATAAACGTTTTCTTGTATTCTGCTTTCTCTTCTGCACTTCCCATCATGTATTTAATACCTAAAACTATTAACACAATAACTGATAATACTATACCTACTGTTTGTAGTATTCCTACTATACTTTGTCCTACGTTTTGTATTTGTGTAGAACCACTTACGTTTGAGTTTCCTGTTATTTCACTTGGTGTAAGTGCAAGTACTGTTGCTGACATAGATACTACCATTAGCATTACACATAAAGCACTTAATATTTTTATCATTTTTTTGTCCATATTCTTTATTCCTCCTTTATTATAAGCTTTATAAAAACTTTAAAAAATATTAATATCTTAGCTTTAGACTAATTATAACATTTTTATTTATTTTTTTCAATAGTATTCTCTAATTTTAGTAAAAACACGAATTTATGATATTTTTTATTCAAAAAAAAGGAGTATTTTGAATTTACTCCTTTTTCATATCTTTTCATTTTTATGCACTTACTCCAATAAAGAATTGGTAAATAACTTGTGCAAATGCTGATGCTGCAAATATTAGTGCTGCACCTACTATGTATGGTATAAACGTTTTCTTGTATTCTGCTTTCTCTTCTGCACTTCCCATCATGTATTTAATACCTAAAACTATTAACACAATAACTGATAATACTATACCTACTGTTTGTAGTATTCCTACTATACTTTGTCCTACGTTTTGTATTTGTGTAGAACCACTTACGTTTGAGTTTCCTGTTATTTCACTTGGTGTAAGTGCAAGTACTGTTGCTGACATAGATACTATCACTAGCATTACTAACAAAGCACTCCATACTTTTAACATTTTTTTATTCATATTTTCATCCTCCTTTATTATGAATTTTATATATATAAATTTTAAAAACTTAAAAACATTATTATTTAATATATCATTTTTTTATTCGTTAAGATTTTGTGAAATTGTATATATAAGTTGTGGTATTAAAGAGCCTGTAAATAATAGAAATGCTCCTATTATGTATGGTATTAAAGATTTTTTATATTCCGCTTTTTCTTCTATACTACCCATCATATATTTAATACCAATTACTATCAATACAGCCACTGAAATTATTGTTCCTACTATTTGTATTGCTGAAACTATTGTTCCTGCCATTGAAGTAATTCTACTCGAACCTGATGTATCATCTATATAAGAATTAAGATCACCTAAATCTGACTCAATACTAGTAGTTACCACTGAAAATCGTCCATCTGTGCTTTGTGACTGTGCTGCAAAATTTTCATTCCTAATTCCCATTATGCTTATAATAGATATTACTATAATTGCAATAATTTTTACATACCTTCTAAAATGGTAATGATTAATTTCCATATTCCAAACCCTCCAAATATAATTACACAACCTACAACATACGCTACTAATAATTTCTTTGTTTCTGCTTTCTCTTCTACACTTGATAACATTAATTTTATTCCCATTATTCCTCCAACAATAACTGCTACAACAATTCCTATTGTAAGTAATATATTATATATACTTGACGAAACATTTTGTAATGCATCTTGGTCATACTGAATATCTCCACCTGAACTTACAAAATCTTCTGCATCACTTATCATATCGTCTAAGCTTGATGAAGCTGTATTTCCACTATTTTGTCTTTGAGGCAGTTTATATATTGTAGAAGATCCAGAACTACTTGAACTACTTGAACTACTTGAGCTATCAGAATCATAATTTACAGTACTACTAGAATTATTGTTAAGTGCTAGAAGAACTAAATTAACCTGTGTATCTTGTTCTAATGTAACACCTACATATTCTACAAGATAGTTATTCAAAGTTGTTCTCCAAGCCTGTATTACTTCTGCACTCTCTGTTATTGTAAGAGTTGTTCCTAAACCTGAATCAGAATTTAGTTGGTATGTGCTATCAACATAAGATACAATTTCATCCCTATCAAAATTTATCTTTTCTGCATCTGAAGCTGCATAGCTAGTTTTTTCAAAAGAGAATAGAGTAACTAGTAATATTATCATTAAAATTAATAATTTTTTCACTTTTAGAAATTTATTTACCATTACACCAATCTCCTTTCTATAAAAGTATCATTTTTATATTGCCATTTTTATTATATTATTTATATTCACTAATCATATCTCTTTAATTATACTATATTTTGTCGAATTTTTCAAATTGTATTGAAAAATTAATATAAATAACACATTTTTGTAACATTTGTAAAAATATCAGACCAAAAATAATATAAAGTAAAAATCACTTTATATCACTTTTTATATACTAAATAACTAAGAACATTTTTTAATCAATTTAATATTATAATTACATCATATCTAAAAAAAGACAACATAAAGTTTACATTTAACTTATGTTATCTCTTCTTGGCGTAGGTGAGAGGGTTCGAATCTTCGCACCGATTGCTCCACATTTTCTCCCATTAAGCCTATTTTTATTAATTTTCGCTATATATTTTTTTCTGTTCTTTTATATAATATTCTTTTATTTTTTGCCAGTCATAATCAATAAAAACTTTTGGCAAATTTTCATCTTCTGCATCTTCAAAATATGCTAAACTTTGTATTATATGTGCATAATTAATTTTATTTCCTTCATATTTCTTATCTAACATTTTTAATATATCTGTTATTGTTATATTAAAATTATTACAAATATAGTATAAATCAAAAAAGTCTTTCTTTGTTCCTCTTTGGCTTATTGCTATTAGTTTCATTATTGCTATATCTTCTATACTTGCCAAGTATAAACCTTTTATTTCTTCTGCTTCTATTTTGTCTGCCACTAAATTGTTTTTAAAATATAAAAATGTTAGTTGTACTCCATTCAAAATAGCATGTACTGTTCCTTTTCTACATACAGTAACTTCTAATTCTCCTATTGTTTCTAACTCTTGTATTAATAAATTTTCGTCAAATTCTGTTTGTATAAAAAAGTCAAAATCAAATGACTCTCTTATTCCTGTTTGCAATGCTAATGCTGTTCCTCCTGCTAAATAATAATTCCTTAAACTTATTGTTTCTACTACTTTTTCTAATATATTGTTTCTGTTTTTATCAATTACTTCCCAATGCATAATTAACCTCCAAATGTATAATTCATATTTTCATTATTTATATAATACTGCATTTCTTCTTTTTTTAAATCATATACATTTCTTAAAAAGTTCGCTGTTATTGGTGTTAATCTTCTACTTGTTTTTGCTGTTTCTATAATTTGTTCTCTTGTATAAGTTCTTTTTAACCATTTTATACTTTCCCAATCTCCTTCACAAAATAATCTACTTATTATATATTTCATATTCTTTTTTATATCTAGTTTTTCATATTCTGTATCCCAAAAATATTTTCTTAATTCAATTGGCATTTTTGTACCTCCCTATATATTATATCATATTTTAAATTAAAATCTACATTTCATATAAATATTTATTTATTTTATTAATCTAAGCCTTTTAAAACTCTTTAAAATCAATTTAAAACCTCTTTTATATCCTATTCAATATAATTATACTAAATTTATTTTGTATTTATTTCTTTAATTATTTTCTCTATATAACTATTTACTTCATTAATTGCTTCTACTACTTTTTTGTATCTAAATGTGTATACCAATTACTTGTTACTACTATTGTATTTTTTATATTTTAATGAAAACAGTTTTTAAACAAAAAAATAGTATAAAGTTATAAAAACCTTATACTATTTTTGGCGTAGGTGAGAGGGTTCGAACCTCCGCGCCGATTGCTCGACCTAGCAGTTTAGCAAACTGCCCCCTTCACCACTTGGGTACACCTACATATTTATTTTTTTATAAATAAAAGTTAGATAATTTATATTTATATCTAACTTTTTTATTTGGCGGAGAGGGTGGGATTCGAACCCACGGTACGCTATTAACGCACGCCAATTTTCAAGACTGGTGCCATAAACCAACTCGACCACCTCTCCATTTGTCTTACAGACAATTATTATCTTAGCATATTTTGATGCTAATTGTCAAGACATTTTTTTAGATTTTTAACTCCTTTTTTAGATTTTTAACTCCTTTTTCTAAAACTTATTATAACCTAAATTTATGGAGTATAAACATCAAAATCATTGATACTTTCCTTATATTCAAACTCATTTTTTATAACATTTATAATATTTTTATTTTCTTGCCATATGAGATTTTCAGTATCACTGTCAATTAAAATTAGTATATCATTTTTTTGCTTTAAATCATTTATTATATCTTCTTCACTTAAATTACCAAAATTACCGTAAAAAGGTAAATCATAAAAACCATTACTTTGTTTTAAAGGAATCATATATAATGCTGCTTTTGAAGAAAAAACAATAACATCTTTTCCTTCACTTTCTTTTTCCTTAATATAATTAGTAACTATCTCTATGTCTTCATTCATATCATCATCAATAATTACTCCAAAAAACGGCTCTTCATAATTATAAGTGTAATCCTTATTAAATATTTTTAATTCCCATTGCACAAAACAATAAACATTTATACTAACATCTACTAAAATTAATAAGAATAAAAAAATTTTTAAAAAAGACTTGCTCTTTTTTAATCTTATGTTACTTTTATTACATATAATATTAAAAATATATATTAATAAAATAATTGAAATATTAATGGCAAACAATAGATGCGTAATATTTGCTATTGGATATATTATCAAAGAAAACATTATTGAAAAACAATTTAATATTAATAAATTATTTTTTTCATCTATATTTATTGAAATTTTTGTTTGTTTTACAATAAATCTTGATACAAATATATTATTTGCTAATATTGATATGGCAATAATAATGCAAGGTAAAGATATTAAACTATTATTACCCACAAATTGTTTCATCCCTAATATTGTATAATTAATGAATCCATCTAATATTCCATTTACTTTTAAACTTATTATAAATAAAACACTTAAAATTAATAAAATTCCTACTTCTTGTAAAATTCCTATAAGTTTATGTCTTTCTTTTCTAACAAAAACCACGATTGTTAATGCAATAAAATAATACATCCCTATATTTTGTTTAGTCATAATAACCAAAAAGCATATTATACTTTGTATAATAATATTTTTAGTTATTATCTCACATTTGCTTTTTATAAGTAAATAAATCCCCAATAAAGAAAATGCCATAGCTAACGTATTATAATTTGCCATTACTCTAGGTAAAGTATAAATTCCAAACATAATTAACATTAAGATAGTTATTAAAGATATTTTTATATTTATCCCTAATTGCTTTAAAATCTTATATGTCATAAAATAATAAAATATAAAAATAAGTATGTTATATATTCTGAAAACAAAAAAGTTAGCCCCTAAAATATTAAATATAATATTTCCAATATAAAAAAATAAAGGCGTACATATTACATTTGCATCTTTGTAGATTTGAAATCCATTATATATTTTATATACATTTTGAAAATTCCATAATTCATCGCCAACTGCAAGTTTAACTCCCAATGTTACTCCTATTAAAGAAATGGCAATTAATAAAATAACAAAAACATTTTCATTTTTCTTTGCAACTTCAATTATCTTTTTCATAAGATTCTCCATAAATAATACTTATATTTAATTATCATATATTTGTAAAAAAATCAATAAAATAAAAAACTTAAATATTCTTTTTGAATATCTAAGCCTTATTAAGTCATTCTATTTGTTTCTTCTTTTTTTATCACTTTCAATTGCTCTTTTTATTGCTACTTGTTCTTCTTCAGAAAGAGTATATTTTGATTTTCCACTTTCTACTGGTTTAGCATAAATATTAGACATTTCCCTAGAATAAATACCATTAAAAACAATTCCATTATCATGTTCATCAAGAAGTGCAAGAGTAAAACTTAAATCACTTCCTGTATCTTGGAAAGCACTATATCTTAATATTCCAACTTTTTGAATACATCCTTCTAAATCTTTATCTAATCCATTAATTTTCCCTAAAATCTCTGCATTTTGTTTTTCTACTCTTTCTACTCTATACATATAATTTTCTAAATCTTCTTCTAGATTTTTACCCTCTCCGAAGTTTTACCATAAATTTCTTGTACCTTTTATTTAATACCAAAACTTTTATAAGTAGTATTAAAACAACTAGTAATAAAATTATTATTGTTCCACCTAAAATATTTATAATATTGTTAATTCCCAAAGATTCTATCAAATTATCCATATAATCACTCTCTTTTTTTAATTACTTATTAATTAATCCTAATATTCTTTCTAAGTCATCATTAGAAGTATATTCTATAATAATTTTTCCACGTCTTTTTCCTGGATCTAATTTTACTTTTGATCCAAAAAAACCTTGAAATGTATCTTCTATATTTTTATATAAAATATGTCTTCTGTTTTCTTCCTCTTTAGACATTTTTACTTTTGCTTTATTTTCTATCTGCCTTACAGTAGATCCTCTTTCCAGCATATGAACTGCTGCTATATATTGTTTTTCTGGATCTGTTATCGCAAGTAAAGCTTTACAATGACCTTCTGTTATTTTTCCCTCTCGTACCATTTCTAATACTCTTGGATCTAAATTTAGAACCCTTGTCCAATTAGCTATGGTACTTCTTGCCTTTCCTAATTTTTTTGCAACTTCTTCTTGTGACATTCCATAATTATCCATTAAAGTTTTTATTCCTGTTGCTTTTTCAATAGGATTTAAATCTTCTCTTTGCATATTTTCTATTAAAGAAATTTCTGCATTAACTTTTTCATCATCTTCTCTTATTATTGCTGGAATTTCTGTTAAACCAGCTATTTTTGAAGCTCTCCATCTTCTTTCTCCTGCTACTATACTATAATAATCGTCTTTTTGAGTAACAACAATTGGTTGTATTAATCCATATTCTTTAATAGAAACTGCAAGCTCTTCTAGAGCTTCTTGGTCAAATCTTTTTCTTGCTTGATCTCTATTTGGTTCAACTTCTGTTATCTTTAAGTTTTTTAAAGTATCATTTTCTTGCATTTGTTCTTCTTCTGGAACTGGTCCAAATAATGCATCCAATCCTTTTCCTAATCCTGTCATTTTTGCCATTTTTATTCCCCCTTAAAAAATTTATTCTTGTAAATGTTTTGCTTTCTTTTCTTCCTCATTATTCTTTAAAAACTCTTTTGCAAATTTTATATAACTTTTTGCACCTTTAGAACGAGGATCATATTCAGTAATAGGCATACCATAACTTGGTGCCTCACTTAATCTTACATTTCTTGGTATAACTGTTTTATATACTTTATTTTCAAAGTATTTTTTTACTTCTTTTACAACTTGATTAGAAAGATTTGTCCTAACATCATACATTGTAAGTAAAGCCCCTTCTATTTTTATTTCTTTGTTTAAATGTTTTTTTACCAAATTTATTGTATTTAACAATTGTCCTAATCCTTCTAATGCAAAATATTCACATTGTACCGGTATTAATACACTATCTGATGCAGTAAACGCATTCAATGTTACTAAACCTAGAGAAGGTGGACAATCTATTAAAATATAATCAAACTTTTCTTTAATTATGTCAACTTTCTCTTTCAATCTATGTTCTCTTGACATCATAGATACAAGTTCAACCTCTGCTCCTGCTAAATCCATATTTGCAGGACATACTTTTAAATTTTTTATAATTGTTTTTTGCATTGTATCTTCGAATTCTGTATCATTTACTAAAACATCATAAGTAGAAGGTTCAATATCTTTATCTAATCCTAAACCACTTGTTGCATTACCTTGAGGATCTGCATCTATTAATAATACTTTATTACCTTTTTTAGCTAGTATAGTTGCTAAATTCACTGTTGTTGTTGTCTTTCCTACTCCACCTTTTTGATTTGCTACTGATATAATTTTTCCCAATTTTAAAGCCCCCATTTTTAGTTAATATTTATAAATAAGTTCTGATTTTTCTATACTACAATTGTATATAAATATAAAAAAAAAGTCAATAAATTTTCAATATTTTCTTGACTTTTTTTATTCTTTATTTTTATAAATTATGTAATTGGTTCTCTAGCTGGAGTTCCCGCTTTTCTTGGGAATTTTTTAGATGTATTTTTGGTTTTTTCAATAATTATAATGCTCCTTCCCAAATTACTTTCTGGCAAATTAAAAACATCTTTTTCTACTATTTTTCCACCTAATACTTCTATTGCATTTTTTGCAGTTTTTATTTCTTCATCTACATCCGCACCTTTCATACATATACAATTACCTCCCACTCTTACAAAAGGTAATAAGTATTCAGATAATGTAGATAAATTTGCTACTGCTCTTGAAGTAGCTATATCAAATTTTTCTCTATAATCATAATCTCTTCCCAACTCTTCCGCTCTCGAATGTATTATTTCTACACTTTCTAAGTCTAATTGGTTTATTACTTCTTTTAAGAAGTTCAATCTTTTATTTAGAGAATCCACTAAAGTAATTTTTAAATCTTTTCTATAAATTTTTAATGGAATCCCTGGAAAACCTGCTCCTGTTCCTACATCTATTAATTTAGAATTTTTTTCTATATATTTAGATATTGTTAAGCAATCCACAAAATGCTTTAAAATTATTTCTTCTGGTTTTATTATTGCTGTTAAATTAATCTTTTCATTCCATTCAATTAATAAATTCATATATTTATAAAATTTTTCTATCTGTTCTTCATTAAACTCCATTTTTAAATCTTTTAAATAAAATTTAAATAATTCACTAAATTCTTCTATTTTCATTATTTATACTCCTTTTTTATATTTACTTGTTTTCTTTTCTTTGTTGTAAATAAACAAGTAAAACAGATACATCAGCAGGAGAAACACCTGATATTCTTGATGCTTGTCCTATAGAATGTGGTTTAAATTTGTTTAACTTTTGTCTTCCTTCTAGACTAATTCCTTTTAAAGTTTCATAATCTATATCTTCTGGAAGGATTTTATTTTCTAGCTTTTTAAATTTTTCCACTTGTCCTTCTTGTAATTTAATATATCCTTCATATTTTATTTGTATTTCTACCTCTTCTTTTTCCTGTTTTGAAAGTTCCGGTCTATCTGAATCTAATTCTGATAATATTTCATAAGTTAATTCTGTACGTTTTAGTAGTTCACTCATTTTTGTCCCTGTTGTAAGTACAGACGTTCCAGCTTTTTTTAATAATTTATTTACTTTTTCTTCTGGTTTTACTATTAATTTTTGTAATCTTTCTATTTCTTTTTCTATATTTTCTTTTTTGTTTAAAAATTTATTATATCTTTCATCAGAAATTAATCCTACTTCATATCCTATTGGTGTTAATCTTAAATCCGCATTATCTTGCCTTAGAAGAAGCCTGTATTCCGCTCTTGATGTCATCATTCTATATGGTTCGTTAGTTCCTTTAGTAACAATGTCATCTATAAGTACACCTATATAAGCTTGACTTCTATCTATAATTAAAGGTTCTTTATTATCTATTTTTCTGCTTGCATTTATTCCAGCTATTAATCCTTGGCATGCTGCTTCTTCATATCCAGATGTTCCGTTTATCTGACCTGCCATAAATAATCCATTTATTCCTTTATATTCTAATGATAATTTTAAATTAGATGGATCTATACAATCATACTCTATTGCATATGCAGGTCTAGTAAATTCTGCATGCTCTAATCCAGGTATTGTATGATATAATGCTATTTGTACATCTTCAGGAAGTGATGAACTCATTCCTTGTATATACATTTCTTCTGTATCTAACCCTACTGGTTCTACAAAAGCCTGATGACGAGGTTTATCACTAAATCTTACTACTTTATCTTCTATTGATGGACAATACCTAGGTCCTGTTCCTTCTATCTTTCCACCAAATAATGGTGAACGATTTAAATTATTTCTTATAATCTCATGTGTTTTTTCATTTGTATATGTTAAATAACAATCTACTTGCTCAAAATCTTTTGGTTTATTTTCAAAAGAAAACGCCTCTATTCCTCTATCTCCTTTTTGAACTTCCATTTTACTAAAATCTATACTTCTTTTATTTATTCTTGCAGGTGTTCCTGTTTTAAATCTTATTAAATTTATTCCTAATTCTTTTAAACAATCTGATAATTTATTTGCTGCAGCTACTCCATCTGGTCCACTTTCTTTAGAATATTCCCCTATAAATATTTTTCCTTTTAAATAAGTTCCTGTAGCAACAATAACTGTTTTTACTTTATAAATTGCTCCTAAATCTGTTTTTATTCCTTCTACTTTTCCATCTTTTACAAAAATATTAGTGATTTCAGCTTGTTTTACTTCTAGATTAACTTGTTTTTCCAATGTATGTTTCATTTCTGATTGATATCTTTTTCTATCAGCTTGTGCTCTTAATGAATGTACTGCAGGACCTTTAGATGTATTCAACATTTTTATTTGAATCATTGTTTTATCTATGTTTTTTCCCATTTCTCCACCTAGTGCATCTATTTCCCTTACTAAATGTCCTTTGGAACTTCCTCCTATATGTGGATTACAAGGCATATTAGCAATTGCTTCTAAACTAATAGAAAATATTAAAGTCTTTTTACCAAGTCTTGCAGAAGCCAGTGCTGCTTCACACCCAGCATGTCCTGCTCCTATTACCGCAACATCATATTCTCCTGCAAAATATTCTCCTTTTTGTAATTTCATTTATTATCTTCCTTTCTTAATTTAAAATGTTTCACAGAATTATATATCTTGTTTTCATTGTAGTTGTAATGTTTCCTATGTTTTTTAATTCCTTGTGAAACAGAAATTATATTTTTATAAGCCGAACAATAAAATTTAACACTTAAGTTTTTCTATCTATTTATTAACAATATATTTGCATTTTAAAGACTTACATTTTATAGATTTATCAATTTTGTCTAATTTGCACGTAAACTTTTACTTTTAATTGTTTTTTTATGTAATGTTTGTTTGTCTTTTAAAATTTTATATAATTCTATTTACACATTTAATACTTATAAAAAAATAAATTGTAGTTATAATTTTTTATGCTCTATTTTGCGTCACTTTCGTTTATAACTAGTTTTTACTGTTTTAATGTAACTGTTTATTAAAAAAATATAAAAACGTCTTATTTTTGATTCTCGTGCTTTTATTTTCCTAAACAGAATTTAGAAAAAATTTCATCAATAATATCATCTGTTACAACTTCTCCTGTAATATTACCTAAATCTTCTAAAATATCTTTTATAAATATTGCTATTATATCTAAAGGCATATTTTGCTTCATCGTCATTTTAGCCTTTTTTATGCTCTCATTTGCTTTTTCGATTAAGTTTTTATGTCTTATATTTGTAATAACTACTTCTTGGTCTAAATTTATTTCATTTAAATTAAATAATTTACTTATCTCATCATAAATTTCTTCAATTCCTGTTTTATTTAATGCAGAAATTTTAATTATTGATGAACTTATAGTTTTTAATCTCTTATCATTTTCATTTATTTTAAGATCTAAATCATTTTTATTTAATATTATTATTGTTTTTTTATCTTTTATTAAATCTAATATCTCTAAATCCTCTTTTGTAAGGTCTTGTGAAGCATCAAATATTGCAATTACCAAGTCTGCTTCTTTTACCATTTCTCTTGATTTTTCGATTCCTATTTTTTCAACCTCGTCTTTTGCTTCTCTTATCCCTGCAGTATCAACAAGTTTCAAAGGAATTCCATTTACTGTTACAAACTCTTCTATTGTATCTCTTGTTGTTCCTTCATATGATGTTACAATTGCCCTATCCTCTTTTAGAATAGCATTCAAAAGAGAGGATTTACCTGCATTAGGTCTTCCAACTATTACTGTTTTTATTCCTTCCCTTATTATTTTCCCATTATCAAAACTTTTTTCTAATTTCTCTAATTTCTCTTGAACGCTATTTAACATATCTGATATCTGCTTACTTGTTACATCTTCTACATCATATTCTGGATAGTCTATTGTTACTTCTATATTTACCATTACATCCATTATTTCTTGTTTTATATCTGATATTTTTTTTGATAGATAACCTTCCAATTGCCTTATTCCTGTTTTTGCTTCACGCTCTGACTTTGCATTTATAACGTCTATTACAGATTCTGCTTGTAATAAATCTATTCTCCCATTCAAAAATGCTCTTTTAGTAAATTCCCCTGGTTCTGCAAGTTCTGCACCATTTTTTAGACATAATTCAAGTATTTTTTTTACTACAATATTTCCCCCATGCGAATTTATTTCACACATATTTTCAGTCGTATAGCTTTTAGGTGCTTTAAAATAAGATACTAATACTTCATCTACAACATTTTTATCATTATCTACTATATTTCCATATTTTATTGTATATCCTTTTATATCTTCAATTGATTGCTTATGCTTTGGTATAAACATTTTATCTAAAATATTAAAACAATTTTCTCCACTCATTCTTATTATTCCAATTCCTCCAATTCCGAGGAGCCGTAGAGATTGACGCTATTGTACTCATGTTTTTTACTCCTTTTTTAACTTATTTTATAACATTTAACTTATTTATCTATATATATTTTTTTACTTTTAAGTTTATTTTTTATATATCATATTATTTAGAAAAATGCAAATAAAAAATGGTTAAATTTTATATTTTTTATAAAAAAAGTCAAAGATAGAATTTACATTTTGCTTGTAAAATCCGACCTTTGACCTCCGATTTTATAATATAAATTTTTTATTTTTTTAAAGAAATAACTATTCTTCTATATGGTTCTTCACCAATACTATTTGTTTCAACTTTATTGTTTGATTGCAACTTGCTATGAATTATTTTTCTTTCATATGCTTGCATTGGTTCTAATTTAACTGGTTTTCTTGTTCGTATTACTGTTTTTGCAACTTTTTCTGCTAAATCTTCTAACGTTTTCTCTCTTCTTGATTTATAGCCTTCAATATCAAGAATCACTCTTACTCTATTTTGGATTCCTTTACCTGCTATTGCCGTTAATATATTCTGCATAGCATATAAAGTCTCTCCTCTATATCCTATTAAAAATCCTAAATTTGGACTATTTAATTCAACATATATAGCTTCTTTATCTTTTTTTATGGTATATTTTGTATCCTCAGGTAATTCATTTTTAAGTTCAGATAAAAAATTTTCTATATTTTCTGTTGCTTTTTCTTGCTCCTCTTCAGATAGAATGATTTCTTTTTTAGGTTTTATTTCATGTTTACTTTCTTCTATATTTTCTTTTAATGTCATTTCAACTTTTACAATTCTTGGTGCTAAAATGCTGAAGAAACTTCTTTTGTCTTCACTCTCTAAAACTTTTATATCTACCATTTTTCTACTAACATTTAGCTCTTTTAAACCTTTTTCTATAGCTTCATTAGTTGTTTTTCCTTCAGAAATGATTGTTTTTGCCATAACTTAGGTCCCTCCCTTTATTTTATCACCTTATTTAAAATTAATCTCTCTGCAATCATAAGAATATTGCTTATTAACCAATATAAAGCAAGTCCTAAAGGTGCTATAAATGCAATTGAAATAGACATTATTGGCATCATCCAAGACATCATTTTATTTGTTTGCATTACAGCATCCATTTCATTGTTATCTTCTTGTGGTACTAGTTCTTTACCTGTTGTTTTATCAATCTTAACTTCATTGTTCTCTTCATCTTGTTTTGCTTTCTTAGCTTGCATTACTGTATTCATTCTAATAGAAATAAATGAAGATAAAATATATAGAATAGGTATAATATATACTGTATAATCTGTCATATTTTGTTGTGGTATTTTGCTTAAATCTAATCCTAAGAAGTTCATTTGTATATTTAATTTATCAACATTCTCATCGTCTGGATTATTTTCTTTAAGCCAACTTGATTCCCTTATTAAATCAATTTCAGGATAAACTTGACTTACGGAACTACCGTTTTCCTGTAATTGTGCAATATAATTATCTATACTTTCTTGTGGTATTTTTTGCATATACGTTAACGGACTTCTTACTAAATAGAATATTGATAATAGTAAAAGTACTTGAACTATAGCTGTTATACATCCACTAAATGGACTCATATTTTCTGCTTTGTATAAACTCATCATTTCTTGATTCATTTTTTCTGGATCATTTTTATATTTAAATTGAATTACTTTCATCTTCTCTTGTAATTCTGTACTTTTCTTTAATGTTTTTTGTTGTTTTATTGATAATGGTAACAAAAGCAATTTTATTATTACAGTAAATAAAATAATTGCTACTCCATAGTTATTTACTAATTGATATAGGAATTGTAGTAAATAACCAAAAATATTAGCAATGAAATCAAACATTTACTATTTTCCCCCTAGCTTTTTTATTTTAATGGGTCATATCCACCTTTTGAAAAAGGATTACATCTTAAAATTCTCCAAATTCCAAGACATGTCCCTTTTATTGCTCCATACTTTTCAATTGCTTGTTTAGTATATTCAGAACAAGTAGGATAAAATTTACATTTTACATTTATTAACTTTAACCATTTAGAAATGTGTTTTTGATATTGCTCTATTAGCCATATCAGTATCTTTTTCATATTAATCCTCTATTAAAATTCCTGCTTTATCAAAAATATTATTTATATCTTTTTTTATGTTTTTATAACTTGCATTTTTTATATCACTTTTTTTCTTCCATAAGAATACTATTGAATATCCTGTATGTATATTATTCTCTATATTTTTATAACTTTCTCTTATTAGCCTTTTTATATAATTTCTTTTTACTGCTTTTGCAACTTTAGTTCCAATTGCAATTCCTAAAAGATTTTCATTTTTAAAATTATTTTTTCTAATAAAAGCTTCTATATAAAATCCAGAATAATAAGTTCCTTTTGATAAAACATTTTTAAATTCATAATTTTTTTTTAACATTTTCGTTTTTTTCATTATTCTTTCTCCCCTTTAAAAAACAAGGCTGAATTAATGAAAAAAAGTTTCAGTATTAATTATTTTGTAAAAGGCTCGCAAATTATGCGGCCTTACACAATTCAATTAATTAAGCACTTAATTTTTTTCTTCCTTTTTGTCTTCTTGATTTAAGTACATTTCTTCCAGATCTTGTTTTCATTCTTTTCATAAATCCATGTTCTCTTTTTTCTTGTCTATTTTTTGGTTGATATGTTCTTTTCACTCTTAGCACCTCCTACTGTATTTTTTATAAAATCCATTAAAATATGGAATATTTTCAAATTCACAAAATAACAAGTATATCAATTATACTTTAAAAAAACCATAAATGTCAAGAAATTTTTGGAAATTTTTAAGTTTTTTTTGTAATATGTTTGTAACAAATATTGAGTTTTCCACAGTTTTTTATATAATTATCCACAATTAAAAAATTTTTTCCACATTTTTATTGACTTCTTATACCTAAATTTGTTATTATGTGTAAAGTAAAAAAGAAGTGAGTTTTTTATTAATATTACTTGAATTTTTGTTCGTTCGAATTCCTGATTTTTTTACAAAAATATTACAAGGTTATCCACAATTGTTGATAACTTTGTGGATAATTTAGAAAGGATGATTTTTAATGGCTATCGAAAAAGAAGAATTAATTGCAAAAATAAAAGAACTTTTAGAACCTGAAGTTACAAAAATATCTTATGATACCTGGATTATGCCATTAGATATTAAAAGTATAGAAGGAAATCATATAGTCTTTACTGCTAATTCTGAATTTCAAAAAGATTTTATTGAAAATAAGTACAAAAGTCTTATTTTTAACACATTAAGATATATAACTAACAAAGATTGGACTTTTTCAGTGATTGATTTATCTAAAGAAGAAAACATCGAAACTAATTCAAAAGAAATTATAACTAATAAAAATTCTGAAGTATCTTCTGCTGATTTAGAATTAAATAAATCAACTTTAAATCCAAAATATACTTTTGAAACATTTGTTGTTGGAAATAATAATAGGTTTGCACATGCTGCAGCTTTAGCTGTTGGTAATGAACCTGCAAAATCTTATAATCCTTTATTTTTATATGGTGGAGTAGGTTTAGGAAAAACCCATTTAATGCATGCAATAGGAAATAAAATTTTAGAAAATAATAAAAATTCAAATGTTTTATATGTTACTTCTGAAAAATTTACTAATCAACTTATTAATGCTATCAAAGATAATAAAAATGAATTTTTTAGAAATAAATATAGAAATATAGACGTTTTATTAATTGATGATATTCAATTTATAGCTGGAAAAGAAAGAGTTCAAGAGGAATTTTTCCATACTTTTAATTCTTTATATGAAGATGGAAAACAAATTATTATCTCTAGTGATAAACCACCAAGAGATATACAATTTTTAGAAGATAGACTTAAATCTAGATTTGAATGGGGATTACTTGCTGATATATCTTGTCCGGACTACGAAACTCGTTTAGCTATTTTAAGAAAAAAAGCACAAGATGAAAATGTAATAATAGAAGATTTTATACTTTCTGATATTGCGAATAAAATAGATTCAAATATAAGAGAATTAGAAGGTGTATTCAATAAGATAGTTGCAAGAGCTTCACTTACACATAGCCCAATTACAATTGAACTTGCAGAAAATATTATAAATGAATTTAAATATGAAAGTGAGAAAGTAATATCATCTGATTTTATTAAAGAGACTGTTGCAAAATATTTTAGTATTAGTAAAGAAGATTTATCAGGAAATAAGAGATCAAATGACATAGCATTTCCTAGACAAATAGCAATGTATTTATGTAGAGAAGTTGCAAATATGTCATATCCTCAAATTGGTACGGATTTCGGTGGAAGAGATCACTCAACTGTGATGCATGCTTGTAGAAAAATAGAAAAAGAAGTAAAAGAAAAAAATAATACTAAGTTAATTGTGGATAGTGTGAAAAACATTATCATAAATGGCAAAGAATAACAAACAAAAATAAAAGAAAAATTTTTTAAAATTTATGTTTGGAAAAATAATTGTTTGGAAACGAAAAAGATTTCTTTTCTTACGGAACGAATACATTCGTTATCCACACTCAAATGTTAATAATCCTGTTAATAAACTGTGTAAATCTAAAATTTACACAATATAAAAATTAAACTGTGGATTATTTAATAAGTTTTCCACTAAGTTATCAACACAAATTTTATTAGGGATATCAATTATCAACATAGTTTTCCACAATTTCCACAACACCTAATACTATTACTACTAATAATTATTATATAATTTTTTTAAATATATAAAGGAGGAAGTAAAAATGAAAATTGTTTGTTACAAAGACAAAATTATTAAAGCTTTAAATTCCGTAGTAAAAGGTGTAGCTTCTAAGACTACAATGCCTATACTAGAAGGAATACTTATTCAAACTAATGATAATGAGATAAAATTAACAACATATGATTTAGAAATAGGAATAGAATATGTAATGGATTGTGAAGTTCATGAACAAGGAAGTACAGTTGTAAATGCTATAATGTTTAGTGAAATTATTAGAAAATTACCAGATACAGAAATTTATATTTCTGTTAATGATAAAAATTTATTAGAAATAGAATGTGAAGGATCTTTATATAAATTAGCTACTATGAATCCAGATGAGTTTCCAGAACTTCCAAGAATAGATGTAGAAAATTCAATAGAAGTTGAACAAAATACTTTAAAAAATGTAATTAGGAAAACAATTTTTGCAGTAAGTACTGAAGAAAGCAGACCAATTTTTACAGGATGTTTATTTGAAATTGAAAATAATAAGTTAAATGTTGTAGCTGTAGATGGTTTCAGATTAGCTTTAAGAAGTATATATTTAAATAAACAAACTAGTGATTTTAGTGCTGTAATACCAGGAAAAACTTTAAATGAAGTAAATAAAATAATTTCCGATTCTTTTGAACCAGTAAAAATAGGAATTGCTAAAAACCAAGCATTATTTGAAATGGATAATTGTAAAGTTGTTACAAGAATTTTAGATGGTGAGTTCTTAAATTATAAAAATGTTATTCCAAATAATTGGGAAACAAGAATGAGAGTAAATAAAAATAATTTACAAAATAGTTTTGAAAGAATTAGTTTAATTTCATCTTCAAGTGTTGAAAAAGAAAAGAAATACCCAGTGAAAGTGCAAGTTGATATTGGTAAAGTTATTATTTCTTGTACAAACCAAACAGGTGATGCAAAAGAAGAATTATATGTTTCTACAGAAGGAAAGAATTTAGAGGCAGGATTTAATCCAAAATATTTCTTAGATAGTTTAAAAGCAATAGATGATGAAGAAATTTATGTTGAATTTGGAAGTAGTATTTCACCATGTTTAGTAAAACCTATTGATAATAATGATTATACATATATGATTTTACCAATTAGATTAAAAGAATAAAACATAGAAAACTAGTGAAGAGATAGTTATGATACTATCTCTTTTTTAGTTATCCACAGTCTAATAACAAGTTGTGGATAACTATATAATATAAAAACAAAAGAAAAAGAGAGTTAAAAATAGGAAAAAATAGATAAAAAAAGATAATGATATATTTTTTATAAAATAAAAGAATTAATATAATTGTGGATAACTTAGTATAAAAATAATTCAAAAAAAATAGAATAAATTAGAAAAAAATTAAAAAAAATAGAAAACAAGAGAAAATAAAAGAAAAAAATAAATGTTGATAACTAATAAATTGAAAAAAATAGAAAAAAATAGAATAAATTAGAATATATTAGAAAAAAAGAGATAATATTATAAAAACAAGTATGTGGAAAAAATGTTTATAACTAAAAATAAAGAAAATAAAAGAAAAAAATAGATAAAAATATAAAAAAATAGAAAATAAAAGAAAAATATATAAAAACAGGGTGTGGAAAACCTTAAATTAATATTTTAAAAAATTTAATTATGAAAAAAAGATAAATTTAGATAATATAATTTTATAATAAAAAAATAAATAAAAAAAATAATTAAATAAAATAAAAAATAATTTAAAATTAACAAAAAAATAAATAAAAAATTAATTAAATAATAAAAAATAAATTAAATAATTATTAATAAAAATAAAAAAATAA
>CAZQTH010000001.1:72846-78245 GCA_964596175.1 uncultured Clostridium sp.
AATAAAAAAATAATTACAAAAAATAAAAAAGAAAAAAAATTATAAATTATAAAAGAATGTAGTTTTAGATTTTTAATTACAAGAGATAAAAAAAGATAGTAATAAAAGTTTAATAAGTATTAGTAAAAAAGAAAAAGTAAATTAGTTTACGTTTTTACATAAAAATAATTAATAAAAAAGATAATGAAATATATAAAATTGAAAAAAATATAAAAAATAAAATTAAAGTTTATTAGGCATTTAAAAGATTAGCGAGTTTGTGTTTAAAAATGATAAAAAACAAGAAGAAAGGTTTTAAAGTTTACATATAAAACGAAAAAATATTATTTTAATTCAATTATTAATGTTTTATAAAGTCTTTTTTTAAAAAGTTAAATTCATTATAATTATTTATCATTTAAAATAAAATTCTAGTAAAAAAAGAAATTAAATTTAATTCGAAAAAAGTTTATTGTAAAAAAATAAAAACAATTAAAATATAATAAAAAATATTTAAATAAAAAAAATAAATTAATTAAAAAAATTAATTAAACAATTATTAAATAAAATAAATAATTAATAAAAAATAAATTAAATAAATAATAAAAAAAATAATAAAAAAAATAATTAAACAATTAATAAATAAAATAAATAATTAATAAAAAATAATAAAAAAAATAATTAAATAATTATTAATAAAAATAAATAAAATAATAATTAAATAAATAATTAAAAAAACAAATTAAAAATAATTAAATAAGATAAATAAATAATAATAAAATAAATTGATTAGATAAATAAAAAAATAGTAAATAAAATAATAAATTTATAAAAATAAAGATTTAATAAATAAAAAATAAAAAAAATGACTTACGAGAATCAAAAATAAGCCGTTTTATTTTTTTTGACATATAATTTATAGAAAAAATAAAAAAACAATTGATTAATTTTTAAAAATAAAATATAATTGTAAATAAAGTTGTACACAAATGGAGATTAAAATGTGGATAAATAAAGTAAAAATAAAAGATTTTAGAAATTATAGTGAACAAGAAATTGAATTAGATGAAAATGTTAATGTATTCTATGGAGAAAATGCTCAGGGGAAAACTAATATTATAGAAGCTATTTTTTTATGTAGTATGGGAAAATCATTTAGAGCAAAACAAGACAAAGAAATGATAAAACTAGATTCTAATACTTCAATAATAGAAGTTGAATTTAAAAAATCAGATAGAGAAGGAAAGATAAAAATACAATTAGGGAATAAAAAAATTGTATATATAAATGGAATAAAGATAAAAAAATTAAGTGAATTATTGGGGAATTTAAATGTTGTAATGTTTAATCCAGATGATATAAATATTTTAAAAGGTGGACCTCAAAATAAAAGAAAATTTTTAGATATTATGATAAGTCAGTTGAAACCGAATTATATGCATACTTTAAGCTTATATTCAAAAACAATAGAGCAAAGAAACAATTATTTAAGACAAATAAAAGAGGAACAAAAACCAGAGGATATGTTAGACGTCTGGGATGAAGAATTATCTGGTTATGCAGTAATAATTAGTAAATATAGAAAAGAATTTATGGAAAAAATAAAAGAGAAAATAAAAAAAATTCATTCTGAAATTACCGATAATAAAGAAGATATAGAAATAGAATATATAACAGAATGTGATGATAAAGAAAAATATTTAAATTTGTTAAATCAAAGAAGAAAGTTAGATATTATAAAAGGATATACAACAAAGGGAATACATAGAGATGATTTTGTGATATATATTAATAAGAAACAATTAAATATTTATGGATCTCAAGGACAACATAGAACAGCAATGTTATCTCTAAAATTATCAGAAGTTAATATTGTAGAAGACGAAATAGGAGAAAAACCTATATTACTATTAGATGATTTTATGTCTGAATTAGATGAAAAGAGAAGAAATAATTTCTTAGAAAAAATAGATAATACACAAGTTATTATAACTTGTACAGATAAAATAAATATTGAAAATAGAAAAATTTTAATATATAATGTTAAAGACGGAAATGTTTATAGAGGAGGAATATAAATGGAAAAATACAAACATAAATATGGAGCAGAACAAATACAGGTATTAGAAGGGCTTGAAGCCGTAAGGAAAAGACCAGGTATGTATATAGGAAGTACATCTATTAGAGGATTACATCACTGTGTATATGAAATTGTAGATAATGGTGTAGATGAAGCTTTAGCTGGATATTGTACTGAGATAAATGTAGTTATAGAAAAAGGAAATGTTATAAGTGTAACAGATAATGGAAGAGGAATACCTGTTGAAATACATCCAAAGACACACATTTCAACAGCAGAAACTGTATATACAGTTTTACATGCTGGTGGAAAATTTGGTGGAGATAGTGGTTACAAAGTATCTGGAGGACTTCACGGAGTTGGTGCTTCTGTTGTAAATGCATTGTCTGCTTGGACAGAAGTTACAATTAAAAGAGATGGTGGCTTATACAAAATGTATTTCGAAAAAGGTAAAACAGTAAAAAAATTAGAAAAAATAGGAGATGCAGAAGAAACAGGAACAAAAGTTAGATTTTTAGCTGATGATACTATTTTTGAAAGTTTAGATTATGATTATGAAACATTAGAAAATAGAATGAGAGAAATGGCATTTTTAACAAAAGGTTTAAAAATAACAATAGAAGACCAAAGAGAGGAAAACCCTAAAAAATCAGAATTTTGTTATGAAGGTGGATTAATCTCATTTGTAGAATATTTAAATAAGAATAAAGAAAAATTACATAAAACACCTATTTATATTGAAAAAGATGGAGACATTCCTGTTGAAATAGCAATTCAATATACTACAAGCTATTCTGAAAATATACATACATTTGTAAATAATATTAATACTATAGAGGGTGGAACTCATCTAGAAGGATTTAAAAGAGCTTTAACAAAAGTATTTAATGATTATGCAAGAAGCCATAATATCTTAAAAGAAAAGGATAATAACCTTCAAGGTGAAGATATAAGAGAGGGAATTACAGCAGTAGTTTCTGTAAAAGTAAAAGAACCTCAATTTGAAGGACAAACTAAAACGAAACTTGGTAATAGTGAAGTAACAGGTGTAGTTCAAAGTATGGTAAACGAAGCTTTATCAACATTCTTAGAGGAAAATCCAAATGTAGCAAAAGCAATATTAGAAAAATGTATTAGTGCTTCAAGAGCAAGAGAAGCAGCAAGAAAAGCTAGGGAATTAGTAAGAAAGAAAAATGCCTTAGAAACATCTACATTACCTGGAAAACTAGCAGATTGTAGTAGTAAAAATCCAGATGAATGTGAAGTTTATATAGTAGAGGGAGATTCTGCTGGAGGTAGTGCAAAACAAGGTAGAGATAGAAAATTTCAAGCTATACTTCCTTTATGGGGGAAGATGTTAAATGTGGAAAAAGCAAGAGCTGATAAAATATATGGTAATGACAAATTGAATCCTGTAATATTAGCAATTGGAGCGGGAATTGGAGCAGACTTTGATATTACAAAAATAAGATATGGAAAAGTAATTATAATGGCTGATGCCGATGTTGATGGTGCTCATATTAGAACATTATTATTAACATTTTTCTTTAGATACATGAGACCATTAATTGAAAATGGAAATGTTTATTTAGCACAACCACCTTTATATAAGATAGCTAAAAAAGGTATGGAAGATATTTATTGTTATACTGATGAAGAATTAGATGAAAAGTATAAAGAATTAGAAGAAAAAGGAATATCAAGAGACCAATTAGGATTACAAAGATATAAAGGTTTAGGAGAAATGAATCCAGAACAGTTATGGGATACTACAATGGATCCTGAAAAAAGAATTTTAATAAAAGTTACTATGGAAGATGCAATAAAAGCAGATGAAATATTTACTTTATTAATGGGAGACGAAGTAGAACCTAGAAGAGATTTTATACAAGCAAATGCTAAATATGTAAAGAATTTAGATATTTAATAATAAAAATTTTAAACGGTAGATAAAACAAATATCTACCGTTTAATCTATAAAGCCAATAATAATCTCTACTAAAACTAATATATCTAACATTAAAACCTAATATATATTACTATATAAATAAGCTCTGATACCACATATATTAATCCTTCGCTCGACTATTAATACACCACGAGTAACTATATTCATCCTAAAACGTAGGACTAGTAATAACTACTAAATATTAGATATAAGAATAATCTTAGCTCGAATTCATTACCTATCATTTGACCATATATAATATAAAAACAAATTATAGAAATAAAATATAATTATATATAAAAAGATATAGCCTACAAACAAATAATAAATTCTTATCGCCGACATATTATAATCTATAAAAATAAACCACAATACATCTTTGTTCGAATATTAATAAACTAAATATAATCTATTAATACTCTTCGCTCAACCATTATCAACCTTATAATAGTATTATGCACAAAATGAAAAATATTATTCAAAAAAAATAAAAAATTTTTATCTTTTATCTTTGTCGATTTTTGTCGATGAAAAGTTCTTGACAAATAGGAAAAAAGATAATAAAATGTTTTCTAAACTGGAGGTGATAAAAATAAAACAAAAACAAATAACAATTCAAGAATGGCTACCTATAGAAAAAATTTATAAAGATCGGATTTATTAAATTAAAAAATGATAATTTAATAAAAATATTACAAGTAAATCCAATAAATTATAATTTAAAGTCAGACTTAGAAAAAGAATCAATTTTAAATTCTTATAAAATTTTTTTAAAAACATGTAATTTTGATATTCAAATTTTAATTCAAAGTAGTAAAGAAGATTTAAGTCATCATATTGAAAATATCCAAAAAAATATATCAAAAAAAGAAAATAAATATTTAGAAAAAATCTCACAAGATTATATTAATTATATTCAAAAAGTTAATTTAACAAGAAAATCTTCTTCAAAAGATTTTTATATAATATTATCTGGAAAAATAAATAAAAAAATGGATATTATAGAATCAGAAGAAATAGTAAAAAATGATTTAAAAGAAAAATATTTTAAAGTTAAAGAATGTTTATCTCGATCAGGAAATTTTGTTTCAGAATTATCTGAAGATAAAGAAGTTGAAAAACTATTTTTTTCTTTTTTAAATACAAGAAAAAACTTAAATAATAAATTAATAATTAATTAAATATTAAAGAATAGAGTAATAAAAAAATAATTAAAAATAAATAATTATATAAAAAAATAATTATTTAAATAATAAAAAAAATAAATTAATTTAAAAATAAAATAATTAAAAAAATAATTTAAATAAAAAATAAATTAAATAATTATTAATAAAATAAAAAAATAAATAATTTAAAAATAAATTAGTAAAAAATAAATTAATAAAAAAATAA
>CAZQTH010000002.1:0-69772 GCA_964596175.1 uncultured Clostridium sp.
AATAAATAAACATTTCTATCATTTCTTTTTCCATACTATATCCTCCTTAATTCATCGTATTTCCTCATATATTTTAATTTTACCATATTTTCTCATTATTTACAATATTTTACCAATTTTAGATAGTGTCATCTTTAGAACTATCAAATTCAAGATTATAATTTGTTTATTAATAAAAAGAATAGAATAAATAATATCATTATATAAAATTTTTTAGCATTTTGTAACATTATATATTAATAAAAGCTTTGCTCATATTTTGCTTGATTTATTTTAAAGAGTACTTGAAACTCAATCCTTTTAAAGGATAAGTGCTGGTCATCTGCACCAATAATATTTTTGTTCGAACGCCATCAAACAGAATTGATACAAAATCAATCAGAAAATAAAATTTGGTTGATTTTTTTGTTGTCTAAAAACAATATTAAAATTATCCAAACGAAAGGATGGTGTAAGAAAATGAAGATAATTAAGCAAGAATTACAATTTGAGGAATGTCTAAAACAGCGAATTGAATTTATATGTGAGTTTTCAAAAGTTACTCCTACTTTTATCAATGGTAGTATTAGAAAATTGGAAAAAACTAATCTTACATATATTGAACCACATAGAGTAATAATTAAAAATATTATTTTCTTAATTTTTAATTATTCTAATGATGTATATATTACTAACTTGACCAAAAAGATTAAGTTATCAGAGTTAGAAAAATATTTGAAAAATATATAATTTTTAAAATGGGTATATTTATTGAAAAATTATATAAAACATGATATATATAATATAAGTATTTTGCTAATAAGCAAGTTTTGAATATATAACTTTTAACAATAATTATTGTAAAGGGGGCTCTTACTATGGAAGTACAATGAATAGATTTGGAATTATGAGGATTGGAAAACAGGTATGGAGTAACTCGTAAACTAATTTGTTGAGGAGGAAAAGCGTATGGCAAAACTTACATTTTTTTCTGTCTTAAAAAGTAACTTGAAATGTGCCTTTTGTGGAGAAAAGGATTGTACTGTAAGGTATATGCCCGAAAGGATAAGAGTTTTTCGGATGTATGGTGACAAATTTGTTATAGAATGTGAAAAAGACAAGGAAGCACGTGAAAAAGCAATGAGGAAACTGATAGATTCCTGGAGACTTCCGTGAAAAGTTAGCCAACAGACAAGCAAAATGTATCATCTTTTAAAGGTGGTACATTTTGTTTTTTAGAAATTTATTGTAAGTTATTGCAATTTATAAAAAATATGATATACTTTAATAAATTGATTGATATTTGTATCAATCGTGGGGAGTGCTAAAAAAGTTGTGGATAACTACTTCGTTGGCACCAAATTATATATAAATACTTTTTGGTCTGAATTTTTTTTGATTATATATCTTAGTATTTCCTAATTTTAAAATTTTATAAGAATTATAAAAATGCATATAATTATTTTTATAGGAGCAAATTATGGAACAATTATATATAAAAGCTAGAGCAAAAATAAATTTGAATTTAGAAATAATAAGTAAAAGAGAAGATGATTATCATAATATAAAATCAGTATTTCAAAAAATAAACTTATATGATGAAATATATGTAAAAAAAAATAATACAAATAACTTTAAAATGATTACAAATATAAAAGAAATTAATAACAAAGATAATATTATCTATAAGGCTTATAAAAAATTAAAAGAAAAATATAAAAACATATGTGGGATTGATGTAAAATTAAATAAAAGAATTCCTATGCAAGCAGGAATGGGCGGTGGAAGTAGCGATTGTGCATCATTTATTATATTGATGAATAAATTATTTGATTTAAAGTTATCAAAAGAAGAAATGGAAGAGTTAGGAAAAGATTTAGGTGCTGATGTTGTTCCTTGTTTTTATAATACGCCTGTATTAGCAGAAGGAATTGGAAATATAATCACAAAGATAGATTCAAACCTAAAATATTATCTAATAATCATAAAACCCAATATAGCTTGTAATACTAAAAAAATGTATAGAAAAATTGATGCTAGTAAAATAAAAACAATTGATACATCAAATGAAATAATTAAATCACTAAAAAATAGTAACATAGAAAGATTATCAAATAACTTATATAATGTTTTTGAAGAAGTTATAGATGAAAAAAATATAATACAAGATATAAAACATGAACTTGTAAGAAATGGAGCGATTGCTTCATTAATGACAGGTTCTGGTTCGGCTGTATATGGTATATTTAAAAATAAAGAAATAGCTAAAATAGCATATGAGAATTTAAAAGATAAATATGAAATATTTATATGTGTTTCATATAATAAAAAAGATTAATACAAGTAAAACAACTAGTTAGAAATAATTAGTTGTTTTTCTATAAATAGGAAAATGTCATAAACAATACAAATGATAAAAGAAAGATGTGTAAAAAAACTTGAGAACAAGAAGAGTTAAGAATTTATGAATAAAAAATTAAGAAAATATAAATTGTTTTTAAGTAATAAGATTGCTATAATATCCTTGAGGAATGAATATAGAAAAAATAGTTTTTATAATAGGAAGTTTTATAGAATATATTATAGAAAAGATAGTAGGATTTTTGTATTCACAGTATTTATATTATTTGATATAATAATATCCGGTCTGACATGCGTAAGATAAACACAAAGAAAGAATAAAACAAGTATAGGAAATTTTTGGATAAATATTGTTCAGATGAAATCTATTCAAATACAAAGGAGATATAAAGTGAAACAAGAAAAAAAGAAATATAAAGTTTTAAAAATAGTAATATTAGTAGTTACGATTCTGCTATTAAGTGCTTTAACTATATATTTATTTCCAATGATGGGAAAATTATTTGATAAACAAGGAAGAGAAGGATTTAAACAAGAGATACAATCTTCAGGATTTACAGGGATGCTTATATTGTTAGGATTACAAGCAGTACAAATATTACTTCCTATACTTCCAGGAGAACCAATAGAAATATTAGCAGGAATGTGCTATGGACCTATAGGTGGATTTATATTTTTAACAGTATCAGTATTTTTAATTACAACTTTAATATTTCTTACTGTAAGGAAATTAGGTAGAAGTTTTGTTTATGGAGTATGTAGTGAAGAAAAGATAAAAAAATTAGAAAATAGTAAATTATTTAAAAATCCTAAAAAAATAGAATATATAATGTTAATACTGTTTTTGATTCCAGGAACACCAAAGGACTTACTTGTGTATATTGCTGGATTATTACCAATAAAACCATTAAGATTCATATTAATATCAACATTTGCAAGGTTTCCATCTTTAATATCATCGACAGTTGCAGGGGATAGTATAATAGAAGGAAATTGGGAATTTGGAATAACTTTATATGTTATAACATTCTTGATAGTAGGGATTGTAATATTTATTGCAGAGAAAAGAGATAAAACAAAGTTAACAAAAGAGATAATAGAAAATGTAACAAAATAAAAAAAGTCTAAAATATATATTTTGGACTTTTCTTTCATTTTATGGTATTATATTATAGGTAAGGAGAGGGTTATTTTGGTAAAAGCAATTGTATATAAAAGTGAAACGGGTTTTACGAAAGAATATGCAGAAATTTTATCTAAGAAATTAAATATACCATATTATACAATAAGGGAAGCAAAAAAAGAATTAAAAAGAAAAGATGAAATTGTTTATTTAGGATGGATATGTGCTGGTAGAATTTCTGGCATAGATAGAGTAAGAAATAGATATAATGTAAAATGTTATGGATCAGTTGGGGCATTTCCAAAAGAGGATAATTACATACAAACATTAATAAAATCAAATGCTTTAGAAAACGATAAAGTATTTTATTTAAGAGGTGGACTTAATTTAAAAAAGCTAAAAGGCTATAAAAAGATTATTGTGAAAATAGTAGGTAATATTTTAAAGAAAGATAATAAAGAAAAAGAGGGCAGTAAAGAATTAACTAGAATTTTTAACGAAGGTGCTAGTTTTGTAAATTCAAAAAATCTATCTGAAATGATAAATTATATAAAAAAAGTAGGAGATAAAAATGCCAATTGAGAAAAATAAAGAGTATATAGTAGATATAATAGACAATGGCTTTGAAGGTGAAGGTATTGCAAAGATAGATGGTTTTACAATATTTATACCAAATTGTATTAAAGGTGAGAAAGTAAGAATTTTAATAGTAAAAGTATTAAAATCACATGCTTTTGGTAAAGCATTAGAAATAATAGAATCATCAGAACAAAGAGTTGAGAGTGATTGTGATACATATAAACGTTGTGGTGGTTGTGATTTAAGACATATAAAATATAAAGAAACTCTTAAAATGAAGCAAAATGCAGTACAAAGTTTAGTAAATAAAACGTTAGAAAATAAAATAGAAGTTGAAGAAACTTTAGGAATGAAAAATCCATATTATTATAGAAATAAAGCCCAGTATCCAGTAGGACTTGATAAAAAAGGATTACCCATAATTGGAGTTTTTGCAAATAGAACACATGAAATCATTCCAATTAAAGAATGTTTGATTCAAAATAAAGAAAGCCAAAAAATAGCCAAGTTTGTTATAGAATTTATTAAGAAAAATAAAATTTCCATTTATGACGAGAAAACTAGAAAAGGATTGATTAGACATATTGTAACAAAGGTTGGAATAAAAACAAATGAGATAATGCTAATTTTAGTAATAAATGGGAAAGAAATTCCAAAAGAACAAGAACTTATAAAAGAAGTTTTAAAGAGGTTTCAAAATGTCAAAACAATAGTAAAAAATATAAATACTAAAAATACTAATGTTATTATGGGAAAAGAAAATATTAATTTGTATGGAGATGGATATATAAATGATATTTTAGGAGACTATGAGTTTAAAATATCTCCACTTTCTTTTTACCAAGTAAATCCTGTTCAGGCTGAAAAATTATATAACATTGGAGTGGAAATGGCTAATATTTCCAAAGATGATATTGTGTTTGACCTATATTGTGGAATTGGTACAATATCATTGTTTATATCAAAATATGCAAAAAAGGTTTATGGAATAGAAATTGTAGAAGAAGCGGTAAAAGATGCTAAAGAAAATGCTAAATTAAATAAAGTAGATAATACAGAGTTTATTGTAGGAGATGTAGAAAAAGTATTAGATGATTTAATAAATAGTGAAAAGGTAATTCCAGATGTTATTATGATAGATCCGCCAAGAAAAGGACTAGATAATAAAAGTATAGAAAATATATTAAAAGTAAGTCCTAAAAAATTAGTTTATATTAGTTGTAACCCGGCAACTTTAGTTAGAGATTTAGCTAAACTGGAAGAAAAATATGGAATTAAAATTATTAAACCAGTCGATATGTTTCCATTTAGCAAGCATGTGGAATGTGTCGCGTTGCTATGTTTGAAATAAAAAAGCATAAAAAAGAGAAAAAATTACCTTTATATTGAAGAAGGCACTCTAAATAAAGTACTTTGATAAGTGCTTTATTTTTTAAAAAAATTCATGACAAACACTTGTCGGAAATCTTCGTAAATGATATAATATTTACGAAGATTTCCGACAAAGGAGAAAATAAAAATGGATAATATTGAAAAAATTGAAAAATTATTAAAGAAGAGAAACGGAATTATAACAACAAGAGAAGTTGAAGAATTAGGAATTAACAGTAGAATTCTAACAAGGATGATTGAAAGAGGGATAATTGAAAGAGTTGTAAGAGGTGTTTATATAAGTGTAGATACACTAGAAGATACATATTTTATAACACAAGCTATATGCAAAAAAGGTATATTCTCTCATGAAACAGCTTTATATTTTCATGATTTATGCGATAGAACACCCATAAAATATCAATTAACAGTACCCACTAATTATAATAACATATTAATAAAAAATAAAAACTATCAATTTTTTTATTTGAAAGAAGAATTATATGAAATAGGTATTACAGAAATGAAAACACCTTATGGAAATAAAGTAAAAGTCTATGATTTAGAAAGAACAATATGCGATATTATAAGAAATAAAAAGAAAATTGAAATAGCTTTATTTACAGATGCAATGAAAAGATATGCTGATAGAAAAGATAGAAATTCTATTAAATTGCATAAATATGCAAAAATATTTAATATTGAAGATGAACTAAGGAAATATCTGGAGGTTTTGCTATGATAGCTAAAAATAGAGCACAACTAAAAGCATGGATAAAAAATATGTCAACAAAAGTTGATGTAAATGAAAATATTATCTTACAAAACTATATGCTAGAGAGACTATTGGAAAGAATTTCTGTATCAGAATATAAATATAAATTTATATTAAAAGGTGGAATGCTAATAACAGCTATAGTTGGAATAGATATGAGAAATACACTAGATATGGATGCAACAATAAAAGGTTTTGATTTAGAAAAAGATAATCTTGAAGATATTTTAGACAATATATTTAAGATAGATTTAGATGATGGTGTAACTTTTGAATTTAAAGGAATAAAAGAAATAAGACAAGAAGATGAATATGGTGGATATAGAGTATCATTAGATGCAAAGTTTGATAATTTAGATGTACCTATGAAATTAGATATAACAACAGGAGATGTCATTACTCCTAAAGAAGTAAAATATAAATTTGATTTGATGTTTGAAGAGCGTTCTATTGAAATATTAGCTTATAATATGGAAACTGTAATTGCAGATAAATTTGAAACAATTATATCAAAAAATGTTGATACTACAAGAGCAAGGGATTTTTATGACATTTATATTTTATGGACGACACAACAGAAAAATTTTGATAGATATTTATTAAAACAAGCTATTGTAAAGAAATTTGAATACAGAGGTTTTATGGATAAGTTAAATAATATAGATGAGATAATGGAAGTTATAAAAGAAAGTGATGCACTTAAAAAACATTGGAAAAACTATCAAAGTAAATTTAGTTATGCAGAAGATATTAGTTATGAAGATACGATGAGAGTGTTGGAAGAAATAATAAATATAATAAAATAATAAAGAATAAATAATATATAACCATATTAAATAGAAAATTTTATGAGAACTTTTTCAAACGGATAGTAATAAAATTTTTTATATAGCTAATAAGAGGAATAAAGTCTTAAAGATAAAATATAGATATATTTTTGGTAATGGGATAAAATCATATCTACTGTGCTTGTACGAGTTTTAACAACACTGCAACAGTTACGGTACAATTAATTGTGAAATAATTACATTTCTTAAATTAAAGTAAATATATATAGGAGGAAAATGTTATGGAAAGAAAAGATGCAATTAATCTATTAAAAAAATATAATAAAGAGGAATTTCATATAAGACATGCATTAACAGTAGAGGCTGTTATGAGATATTTTGCAAAAGAAGAAGGTGAAGATGAAGAATTCTGGGGAGAAGTAGGATTACTACATGATGTTGATTTTGAAGAATATCCAGATGAACATTGCAAAAAAGCACCAGAATTATTAAAAGAAATTGATGCAAGTGAAGATATGGTACATGCTATTTGTAGTCATGCATATGGTATTTGTTCAGATGTGAAACCAGAAAAGAAAATGGAAAAAATCCTATTTGCAGTAGATGAGCTAACAGGAATCATTTGGGCTGCTGCAAAAATGAGACCATCTAAAAGTACGAAAGATATGGAGCTTAAAAGTTTAAAGAAGAAATTCAAAGATAAAAAGTTTGCAGCTGGTTGTTCAAGAGACACTATAAAAACTGGTGCAGAACAATTAAATTGGGAGTTAGATATATTATTAGACAAAACATTACAAGCTATGAAAGCATGTGAAGATGAAATTGAAGAGAATGTAAAGAAAGAAGTTAAATGTTAAATAATTTTTTAGATATAGGTTATACCGAGTTTACAATAGGATTAGAAAGCAATAATGAAGTAGCTAAACATATAATTCTAAGAATGATATAAAAAATGAAGAGAGGAACCCAAAATGAAAAAATTAAATGTAATATTTGTTTATAATAAAGAAAAAAGTAAAATACTTATGTGTAAAAGAGCAAAAGAACCATATAAAGGGAAATATAACTTAGTTGGTGGAAAAGTAGAAAATGGTGAAGATGAGCTGTGTGCAGCATATAGAGAGTTAAAAGAGGAGACAGGAATAACAAAAGATGATATTAAGATAACTCGTTTTATGGATTTTGAGTACAAAATGCAAGAGATGGAATTAGAAGTATATGTGGGGAAACTAAATAAAGATGTGAATTTAGTAGAAGAAGTAAACAAGTTATATTGGATAGATAAAAATGAAAATTTCTTTGATATAGAAAAATTTGCAGGGGAAGGAAATATTGGACACATGGTAAAACAAATAGAATATTACAAAGACAAATTGTTTTAAAAGATGGAGGAATTTAATGGCTAAAATTTACAAAAAAATTTTATTTGATTTAGATAACACTTTGATAGATGATAATGAAAATAGAAGATATGCAATGAAAAAATTATTGTCAGAGAGAAAAGAAAGTGTAACAGAAGAAAAATTGGAAAAGTTTATAAAAATGGATGATAAATATTGGAAAGATAGAGCAGAAAGAAAAATAAAAGACCCATATAAATTTAAAACATTAGAAGAAAAAACTACTTGGGTAAGAGCACAAAGATTTATAATGTATTTTAATTGCTCTTTTGAAGAGGCAGTCAAAATAAATGAAAAATATATTAATTATTTAAAAACAAGCATTGTTCCCATAGATAATGCTAAAGAAATATTAGAATATTTAAATAAAAAACAATATGAAATATATATTGTAACAAACGGACCAGAAAAACCAGTTGAAAATAAATTAAATAGTATTGGAGCTAATAAATATGTAGAAGCTGTATTCACAGCGGAAGAAGCGGGATACATGAAACCACATAAAGAGTTTTTTGACAAATTTTTTAAAAAGATAAATACATATAAAAAAGAAGATATGATAATAATTGGCGATGAATTAGAAAAAGATGTATTAGGTGGAATTCAAAATGGTATAGACTCTTGTTGGTTTAATGCAAAACATAAAGAAAATAAAACAGGAATTAATCCAAATTTTGAGATAAATAATTTACTAGATTTAAAAAATATTTTATAGGGAGAATAGGTATGGAAGAAGTAATATTTGTAACACATAATAAAGGAAAAATAGCTTCTGCTAAAAAATATCTAAAAGATGTAAATTTTAAAGTATTTGAATATGAGTTAGAAGAACCTAGGAGTGATGATATAAAATATATATCAAAATACAAGGTAATGGAAGCATACAAGTTAGTAAACAGACCTTGCATATCATTAGATAGTGGATTTTGGATAGATGAACTAAATGGATTTCCAAAAGCTTTTGTAAATTTTTCTTTAGATACGATAGGAATAAAAGGAATATTAAAATTAATGGAAGGAAAAGAAAACAGAACTTGCAAATTTACAGAATGTTTATCATATTATGATGGAAAAGAGTTACATCAATTTATGGGAGAACATGAAGGAACTTTATCTAAAGAAATTCTAGGAAAAGATACTGAAAAGAAATGGTCTGATTTATGGTACATATATAAACCATATGGTTATGATAGAACTTTGGCACAAATGACAGACGAAGAAAGAGAATCTAGGAAAAAATACAAATCAGTGGATTCAATGAAAGAGTTTTCTAATTGGTATAAGAGCTTACAATAAGTTAAAAATGAAATCTACATTGTAAAATGTAACTAAAGTGTGAAGGAGGTAAAAGAATGGAAGATATGGAAAAAAGATTAGAACGATTACAGAAAAATTTGGATGAATTAAGTTTAGAAGCTAAAGAAAAAGTAAATGAAGAACTAGATAATGAATGGAATTTTGAAGATACACCAGAGTATGAGTCAGATAATTTATTAGAAGAAGCATATGATGCAGAGACTGAAAAAGAAGCAAGAAAATTAGTAAAAAAAGCATTAGAAGTTTATCCAGATAACATTGATGCACAAACATTTTTAGCAAATATGGAAGAAAATCCTGTGAATAGATTAAAAAAACTTGATTGGGCAATAGAAAATGCAAGAAAAATTTTAGAAAAAGAAGGTTGTTTTGAAGAAGATAATATAGGAGTTTTTTGGGGGATATTAGAAACAAGATCTTATATGAGAGCAAGAAATTTTAGAGTAGAAACTTTAATGTTTTTAGGAAGATACCATGAAGCTATAAAAGAATGTGAAGAATTATTAAAATTATGTGAAAGTGATAATCTAGGAATAAGATATAAATTAATGGGATTATATTGTTTTTTAGAGGAATTTGATAAATGTGAAGAGTTGTTTAAAAAATATGACGAAGAATCAGCTTTTACATTACTTCCAATATCAATTATGTATTATAAAAAAGGCGATTATAAAAAAGCAGAGAAAATGATAAAAATTTTAGATGAAGTAAACCCATATATAGTAGATAATATAGTAAGTGATGATATTGAAGGAGGACTAGTAGAATATTATGCACCAGGCTCAGAAGAAGAAGCATATATTGTACATATGGAGTTATTATATTTACTTGTAAGTGTACCATCATTTTTAGGATTTTTAATGGAAAAGACTTTATAGATAAAAATATGTTTTAAAGAAAGTAATTTATTTGCTTTCTTTTTTAGTTTTTTAGTTTGAGATTTTAAGAAAAATATGATATATAATATAGAGAAAAACGAAGGGAGAAATAAATATGCAAAAAATTATAGTAGAAGTTGGTTCAAAAAATACAAATATAGATATATGCTATGGAAAAGATTCAAAACATATATTGAGCTTACCAATAAAATTTGAAGAAAATTATCAAAAAGAGGGAAAACTTTCTAAGGATGATATAGATAAATTAATAGAAAGAGTAAATATATTAAATGTTGTATATTATGATATTCATATTTATGGAACAGGTGTATTTAGAGGATTAAAAGAAGAAGAAATAAAAAGTTTTATAAAAGAATTTAAAGAAAGAACAAAAAGAGATTTTTGTATTTTAAGTGTAGAAGAAGAAAATAAATTACACGAAAAAGGGGTAAGTTGCTTAGCAAATAAGGAAAATTAAAAATTATTTTTAAAGGTAGTAGTTTCTACAAATTTAGCATAAAAAAAGTGTATAATAGGTATAGAGGATGTATCCTCTATTTGCTAAAAAGTTTGCAAAGGAAACGTACCCAACGCAAAATAGGAGGAAAATATGGAAGAATTCAAATCAGGGTTTGTAACATTAATAGGAAGAACAAATGTGGGAAAATCAACATTAATTAATTTATTAGTAGGCGAAAAAATTGCTGCAATTGCAAATAAAGTCCAGACAACCAGAACAGCAATTAGAGGAATTGTAAATAGAAAGAATTCACAAATAATATTTACAGATACACCAGGAATCCATAAACCTAGAACAAAGTTAAATGAAACAATGTTAGATACATCTTTTACAAGTCTAAAAGATGCGGATGTAGTTTTATTTCTAATTGAAGCTACAAGTGATGAAATAGGCAGAGGAGATAGAAGGATATTAGAGAAGATAAAAGAAGATAATGCTAAAACTATATTAATCATAAATAAAATTGATTTAGTAAAAAAAGAAAAGTTATTAAAATTAATAGATTTATATAGTAAAGAGTATGATTTTGAAGCAGTAATACCAATATGTGCAACTGATAGTAAATATAGAGATATTGTGTTAGATGAAATAGAAAAGAACTTAAAACCAGGTCCTGCATATTATGATAAAGAGGAATATACGGATCAAACTATGCGTCAACTTGCAGAAGAAACAATTAGAGAAAAAGCTTTAAAATTATTACAGGATGAAGTGCCTCATGGAATTTATATTGAAGTTACAAAAATGAAACAAAGAAAAAATAAAAATGGTGAAGATATTTATGATATAGAAGCAACTATATATTGTCTTAGAGATTCTCATAAAGGGATTATTATTGGCAAAAATGGAGAAATGCTAAAAAGAATTGGAAGAGCTGCTAGAATTGATATGGAAAAAAATTTTGATGTAAAAATAAATTTAAAAACATGGGTAAAAGTAAAAGAAGACTGGCAAGACAATCCATTCATAATCAATAATTTTAAATTAAAATAAAAAATTGTATAATAAGAATAAAAAAAGCAAAAGATAAAATTAAAGTTAAATTTAAACTTTAATGAAAAAGGAAGTGAGCTTATGATAAAGAAAATAGCATGGGATACCTTTAAAAATACAGGAGATATTAATGTATTCTTAGAGTTAAAACAAATAGAAGATATAGAAAAAAATATATACAAAGAAAAGGATATAGAAAAAGATGGCGAACTTAAAAGTAAATGGAATAATACTTTCTGAAAATAATCTTGGAGATTTTGATAAAATGTTAACAATGTTAACACCAGGTGTGGGTAAGATTTCTTGTGTTGCTAAAGGAGCAAGAAGACCTAGTAGTAGCCTTTTAGCAGGTACGCAAATATTTTGCTTTGGTGAATATTTGATGTATAAAGGGACAACTACATATCATATAAATTCAGTAGAACCAATTGAAATATTTTACAATTTAAGAACTGATTTAGATAAATTAAAATATGCAGTACACATAAATAAAATAGTTCAAGATGTAACACATGAAAATCAAAATTGTTATAATATCTTGCAATTGTTACTAAATACACTTTATACAATTTCAGAAACAGATAAAGATTTAGATTTTGTTTTAAGTATATTTAAGTTACGACTTCTATGTATATTAGGTTTTTTACCTAATATAAAAGAATGTATAGAATGTAAAGAGAAAAAAAGTCTAGAATATTTTAGTATAAAAGAGGATGGATTTAAATGTAAAGTATGCGGAAAACAAGACACATCAGCAATCAATATGAGTGAAAGTACAAAAAGTGCAATTACATATACAATAACAGCACCTGCTAAAAAATTATATTCTTTTAATATGAAAGACGAGGCACTAGAAGAGTTTAAGTTAATAACAAAAATATATTTTAACCAAAAGTTAGAAAAAGAGTATAAGTTAGAAGAATTATTCTGAAAAACTTGAAAAAAATCGAAATAATAGATATAATAAAAATATACTTAGAAATTTAACAAAAAAGAGAAGGGAGAGATTTTTATGAAAATAAAAATAACAGGAAAGGAACTAAAGATAACAGAAGCAATAAACGATTATGTTGAAAAAAAATTGGACAGAATCGATAAATATTTCGAAGATGCAGAAGCTGAAGTTACTTTAAAAACAGAGAAAAATGAACAAATTGCTGAAATTTATGTAACAGCAAATGGAGAGAAATATAGAGCAGTAACAGAGGACAGGGATATGTATGCATCTATAGATAAAGATATAGATATTCTAGAAGGACAAATTAGAAAAACAAAAACGAAAAAAGAAAAAATGATGAGAGAAGGATCTCTTAAAACAATGGAAATAGATGAAGTTAAACATGCAGAAGTAGAAGGAGAAATAATAAAAACTTCTTATTATGAAATTAAACCAATGCTTCCAGAAGATGCAGTATTAAAATTACAAGAAAAACCTACACACAATTTCCTAGTTTTTATAAATGTAGAAACAGGAAAAGTAAATGTAGTACATAAATTAAAAGATGGTAAAAATTATGGCTTAGTAGAACCAGAAGAATAAAAATTATTGGGCAGGAGAATTCCTGCCTTAGTTAATATAAACAATAATTATAAACAAAATAAAAATGAAGCAAAGACAGAAGTAAGAGAAGGAGATAAGAAATGAAAGGAATGGATAAATTAAGAGAAGACATAGAAGAATACAAACCTTATAATGAGCAAGAAGAACAAGATAAAAAAGTTATGTTAGAATATATTGATACTTTTGATGATGTGCTAACTAGAAATAATAAATTTACCCATTTTACAGCTTCAAACTGGGTAGTCAACAAAGAAAGAACCAAAGTATTAATGATTTATCATAATATTTATAAATCATGGACATGGACAGGAGGACATAGTGATGGGGATAGTAATTTACTTAATGTAGCAATAAAAGAAGTAAAAGAAGAGACTGGTATAAAAACTGTAAAACCAATAACAGATGATATCTTCTCCTTAGAAATAATATGTGTAAATGGACATGTCAAAAAAGGAAAATATGTATCTTCACATGTACATTTAAATGTTACATATTTATTAGAAGCAGATGAAAATGAAGATTTAAAAATAAAAGAAGATGAAAATAGTGGAGTTAAATGGGTAGATATAAATAAAGCAATGGAATTATCAAGTGAAGCCTGGATGAGAGAAAATGTTTATAAAAAATTAACAGAAAAGTTGAAAAAATAATTAATAAAAATAAAAAAGGCAGGAAATCAAATCCTGCCTTTATGTATAATAAAAGCAAAACATAACTTCCTACCCAAGAATAGTTTAAATTAAAATTATTTCATATTTCTTTCAGCTTCTTCTATCATCTTTTTAACCATTTGTCCACCTATTTTACCAGCATCTCTAGCTGAAATGTCTCCATTATATCCGTCTTTTAAGTTAACACCAACTTCACTAGCTACTTCATATTTGAATTTATCTAAAGCAGTCATAGCTTCTGGTACTAATTTTTTGTTTGAAGAGTTTGCCATTGTTTTTTCACCTCCTGTAATATTACAACTAGAAAAAACCATTGCTTTTTCTAATACTATCATTCTCAAAAAAATGAAAAAATAAACAGGAAATTTTTACAAAAAATGTTGCTTTTTAAAAATTTTATTTATATAATATTTTTTATTAAAAAAGGAGTAAAAGTATGTATAAATTAGTTGCGATAGATTTAGATGGAACATTGTTAAATAGCTATGGAATGGTAACTGAAAGTGCTATAAATACAATAAAAAAAATAGAAGAACAAGGGGTAAAAGTAATAATAGCATCAGGAAGACCAATAGATTCAATAAAAGAAATTGCAAAAGAAATTGAAAGCGAAGATTATTTTATTGCAGGAAATGGTGCTATTATTTATGATGTGAAAAAAGATGAAATAATATACGAAAAAACAATGTCAAAAGAAAAAGTTTTAGAAATAATAAAGATTTGTGAAGAAAATAGTATTTCATATAATGTATATACAGAAAAAGAAATTTTAGCAACGAGTTTAAAGTATAATGTATTATATTATCATAAAGAAAACTTAAAAAAGGAAGAAAACAAAAAGACAAAGATAAATATTGTGAACAATATGTACGAATATATAAAAAATAAAGATGATGCAAGATTTCTAAAAATAACAATATGTGATGAAAGTAAGACAGTATTTAATTCGATAATAAGAAAATTAAAAAATATAAAAGATATAGAAGTTTTAGAAGTATCACATATGGCAAGAAAAACAATTACTCAAGGAACAGAAGAGTATGAAATTTCTTATTATTATACAGAAATATCGAAAGATGACGTAGATAAATGGAATGCAATAGAATTCTTAATAGAAAAATTAGGAATAAAAAAAGAAGAAGTAATGACAATTGGAGATAATGTAAATGACAGAAAAATGATAGAAAAAGCAGGATTAGGAATAGCAATGAAACAAGGGGAACCAAGTGTTAAAGAAATTGCGGATGATATATCTGATGGAAACAATGAAGAAGGAGTTGCAAAAATATTACAAAAATATTACGAAAATATTAACTTTTGATAACAGTTATAAAATTCCATTGATTTTAATTTATGTTTGCGTTAAAATAAAATAGATGATTATTTTGTAGAAAATACAATAAAAATATATTTAAAGGGAGGAATTTGTAATGGCAACAAATCCAATGCAAAGAAAAGCAAGAAATTCATTTTTATTAGGAATGTTATTAATGTTGATAATAACAGGTATGATTATAGCATTTTTAGTAATGCAGTTAATGGACAAAATTCAAGAAGAAAGAGAAAATGCTGCGAATATGGTAAATGCTTATGTCCTAAATCAAGATGTAAAATCAGGACAAGTAATTACAACAGATATGTTAACATTAACACAAGTAGATAGGACTTTAGTTCCAAGTAATGCTACTAGTGATTTAAGTGTAATAGAAAATTATGCATTACAAGACAAAGAAGGAAATCAAATAACAACAACTTATAATGACGGAGAAGCAACAATGTATATAACAATTGATAATACTAGATATGAGGTAATAGAAGAAGAAAGTACAGACAGTTTTTATATTGAGAAAAACGGAGAAAAAGAATATCTAGAATTGGACAGTGTACCAATAGTTGCTAAAGTTGATATGAATGCTAATACGATAATCACAACAGATTTAATAAGCAGGGGAGATAGTGTTGTACAAGATGATGTAAGAAGACAAGAATATAATGTTGTCGTGTTGCCAATGGATTTAACAACAGGAGATTATATAGATATAAGATTAATGCTACCAAATGGACAAGATTTTATAGTAGTATCTAAGAAAGAAGTAGAAATTCCACAAATAGACGGAGTAGATTCAGAAGATACAATTTGGGTTAACTTATCAGAAGACGAAATCTTACATATGAGTTGTGCAATAATAGATGCAGCAAGAATATCAGGAGCAAAGTTATATGCAACTAAATATACAGAACCAGGAATGCAAAATGCAGCTACACCAACATATGTCGTAAATGCAGATACATCAGCATTATTACAAAGCGATCCAAATATACTAGAAAGTGCAATGCAAGACATAATAGATAGATACAATAGTGGAAATAGTGCAACAATAAGAAACGACTATATAAATAGTGTAATTAGCGAACAAGGAGATCAAGCACAAACAAACTTAGAAACAAATATGGAAGATAGTATAACAAGATCTCAAGAAGCAAGAGAAGAATATCTAAATTCATTAGCAACTACAACAACTACTACACAATAAGATTATAAAAAGGAGAGAAACTTTATGAAAAGGATAGGGTTTATAGGGGGTTATGATAAAACTGATTTAATTATATATATAGCAAAAATATTAACAGTACTAGGTAATAAGGTGTTAGTAATTGATGCAACAACAAGTCAGAAAGCAAAATATATTGTACCTGTTATAAACCCTACAATAAAGTATGTGACAGAATATGAAGAAATGGACATAGCTGTAGGATTTACAAATGAAGAAGATATAAAAAAATATTTAGGACTTGCAAAAGAACAAGAAATGGAGTATGACATAATTTTTGTTGATACTGACAATAGTGAAGGGTTTGAACAATTTAAGTTAGAAGAAGCTCAAAAAAATTATTTTGTAACTTCTTTTGATTTATATTCATTAAAAAAAGGATTAGAATCATTAGTTGGATTAAAAAATGCAATTAGTTTAACAAAAGTATTATTTTCAAAAGAAATGTTGAAAGAGGAAGATGATTACTTAAATTACTTATCTTTAGGATATAAAATAATTTGGAATGATTATAGAGTGTATTTTCCTATAGAAAATGGTGATTTAAGTACTATATATGAAAATCAGAGGGTTGCTAAGATAAAATTCAAAAAATTAAGTGTACAATATAAAGACGGGTTAGCGTTCTTAGCAGAAGAAATACTAGGAGATGCAAATGAAAGCAAAGTTAGAAAAGCTATAAAAACAATAGAAAAAGGAGTGTAATAATGTCAGTTGTAACATTTTGGAACAATGGAAAAGAAGAAACTGGAAAAACATTAGCTATAGCAGCTATAGTTACACACATGGCGATTGAACACAATTATAAAATTTTAGTTATTTCAACAGGACACAAGGATGCAATTTTAGATCGTTGCTTTTGGGAAGAAAAAAAACCAAAGAAAAATCGTGGATTATTTGGACCAAACACTAATATTTCTATAGAAGATGGAATAGTGGGTTTGGAAACTATGATGCGAAGCAATAGAATTTCTTCAGAACAAATAACTAATTATACTAAGATTATATTTAAAGATAGATTAGAAATATTGTCAAGTTTTAAAGGTGAAAAACTAGAATATGAAGAATTAAAAACAAATTATCCAGAAATTATTAATCTTGCTAATAATTATTATGACTTAGTTTTTGTGGATTTAAATGCAGAATTGGGAGAAGAAATAATAAACCAAATTCTAGAAATGTCTAATATAATTGTTGCAACTTTAAGCCAAAGATTATCAAGTATAAATAATTTTATGAAAGTTAGAGAACAAATACCAGTTTTAGCTTCTAAGAAAACAATGTTATTAATAGGAAGATATGACAGATTTTCTAAATATACGATAAAAAATATAACCAGATATATGAATGAAAAGAATAAAGTTTCAACAATACCATATAATACATTGTTCTTCGAGGCGAGTGAAGAAGCAAAAGTACCAGATTTATTTTTAAGACTTAGAAAAGTAGATATAGATGATAGAAATAATTTCTTTTTAGAAGAAGTAAAAAGAACAACTGAAAATATTATGTATAGATTACAAGATTTAGCAATGAAAATGTAAGGAGGGTGGAAAAGACATGACAATAACAAATATTATTTTAATATTGGTTGTTTTAGTTGTTGCTGGATATGCCGTTTTTTATCTAATAAAGAAGAAAAAAACAGCAGAAGTCGAAACAGAGATTAATATAGATGACAAGACCTATACTATAGAAATGATGATAGAATTTGTAAAAAGAAGACTAGATGAAATTACAAAAATTAACTTATATGATATAGGGCTTTCAGAAGAGGAATTAAAAAGAAGAAAAAATAAAAAATACGAATTAAAAAAGGCATTGAAAGGTTGTACGTATGGAGATGTTAATGACAAAAGATACGTAAAAGAGCTAATTTATGATTTGTTAGAAAAAGAATATGGTGTAACTGAAACAAATATATCAAAAGCAATTCCTTTTGATATCCCATCTTTACTTACAGCACAAGATAAGTTTGATATTTTAATTTATGCATATAAAAAAGAATTTGCTTATGAGGCTCTAACAGAGTTAATTAAAAAATACGATCTAGCAGAATTAAAATATGTAGAGGGAGAAACGAAGCCTTCTTATGTTATAACAAGTGATGAAATAGAAGATATATTTGAAAAAGAAAATGTGGTATTATCATTTTCAGACAAATTAAGCATAGTAGTACAAAGGATTTATCAAAAGTATAAAGGATATAGTTCGATTGATGAAGTAAGAGATATGAATATAGATGGTGTTTCTGGTGGTGTATCAGGACTTCCAGAAAGTTTCTTAAGCCAAGTAGCACAAACAGATGGTGGAGATTATTTAAATCAAATTGCAGAACATAAAGTACCAAGAGCTTGTGATAGTATTTGGATATTTTTCCAAGGTAAATCAATACGTTTAGCATTCTTGTCATTCGGAACAGAAGCTGAATTAAAAAGAGTTTGTCAAAATATTTATAAATATAACAACCCAGGACAATTATCAGACACAAATGGTTATAAAATCAATGAAATGAAAGATGGATCTCGTGTAGTTGTTGTAAGACCAAGTATGTCAGAAACATGGGCATTCTTTGTAAGAAAATTTGATGTTAAACGTTCAACATTAGAGCAATGGTTTAAAGGAGAACCAGGTAGTGATGATTCAATAGAATTATTAAAATATTTAGTAAAAGGAGCAAGAATCATATCAATCACTGGTGAGCAGGGTTGTGGTAAGACAACAATGCTTATGGGAATGATAGAAAATATATATGAAACGATGAATATCCGTGTTCAAGAAACAGCATTCGAGCTTCATTTAAGAAAGATTTATCCAACAAGAAACATTTTAACATTTAGAGAAACAGAAACAATTTCTGGACAGGAAGGATTGGACGTTCAAAAGAAGACTGACGGTTCTGTTAACATTATAGGTGAGGTTGCAACAGACCATGTTGCTGCTTGGATGATACAAGCTGCTCAAGTTGCATCTAAATTTACATTATTTACTCACCACGCAAAAACATTTCCAAATTTAGTTACAGCATTAAGAAACTCAATGCTTAGAATCGGACAGTTTAACAATGAAAAAACAGCTGAAGAGCAGGTTATACAAGTATTAAACTTTGATATACACCTAACAAAGGACTTTAGAGGAAAAAGATATGTAGAAAGAATAACAGAATGTATACCAGTAGAAGAAAAAGACGAATATACATTTGACCATAGAAAAGAAAAAACATTAGAAGGAAAATTTGATAAATTTTTTGATAATGCAACACATTATTTTGAAAAAGTAACTGACAGAAAATTATATACTTATAGAAATATATTAGAATATGTAGATGGAGAATACATAATTACAAACCCAATAACACCAAATAACATAAACGAAATGAGAATGAATATGGATGAGACAGATTTAGAGGAATTTGATAAATTTATAGAAAAACATTGGGGAGTTAACGCAGGAAAAGAAGAGACAGTAGAAGTTTCAGCAACAACAAAAAGAAGAGGAAGAAAGAAAAAAACAGAAGTATAAAGTACTAGAATAAAGAAGGAGGTGCTAAGCAAAACGTGGACAATCAGACTATTTATTATATAATGGGTGGGGCAGCAGGAGCCTTTGTGATAATTGCAATTATGTATTACATATTATCTAAGAAAATGCAAACCTCAGAATATAAGAGAATTCAGAAATTACAAGAAGGAACTAAAGAAAAAAGATTTTCTACAGAGGTGTTGTTCCAAAGGTTATATCTTACATATATAAAAATACCTTTTATAAAAAGATATGTATTAAAAATAAGAAGAAGATTAGAAATAATAAATATAGATGATGAGTATAATACAAGAAAAGAAACTGCAAAGATATTAACTAAAGCACTTGCTATAGTAATACCTGTAATGGTTATAACAGTAATTATAGCTTCTAGTAACTATTTACTTATGTTTATACTATTAATATTTGAATTATTTATGATTGATACACTTATAGATGGTTCAGTAGATAAAATAGACAATAGAATCTTAACAGAACAGATAGATTTCTTTTCAGAGATAAGACATGCATATCATGAATATAACATGGTAGAGGAAGCAATATATCAAGTTTCACAAGATGATGAAAAAGATATTTCAAGGCAAGGAGAAAAAATATATGAAATATTAATTTCAGATGATCCTGAAACAGAACTAGAAAAGTATTATGATATAGCTCCAAATAGTTTCTTAAAAGAGTTTGCTGGTATATCATATTTGACAAAAGAATTTGGAGATAGAAAAATAGATGGAGCATCTCTTTATTTAAAAAATGTAAATAATATTGCAGAGGAGATGCAACTAGAAATATTAAAAAGGGATAAACTAAATTATGTATTTCAAAGTTTATCAATTATATCAATAGCACCAATATTATTACTAGAACCTTTGAAAAGCTGGGCTGTTTCAAACTTCAGTTTTACAGCTAGTTGGTATCAAGGTAAATCAGGAATGATAGTACAGATAATTATAATTCTTCTTACGTTTGTATCATATGTACTAGTAAGAAAATTAAAAGACAATGGTTCAACTGCTATGAATACTAAAAATACAGAAAATCCATGGCAGGAAAAATTATACAAGAAAAAACCAATTAAAAAAATAGTAGATTTATTTATACCAAAAGAAGGAACAAAAGAATATAGAAAAGTAAAACAATTATTAAAAGATGCAGCATCATCACAGAAAATACAGTGGCTGTATATAAATAGAATTACACTTGCAATAGTTACTTTTATAGCATCAATTATAGTATTTACACAATTGCACGCTGTTGCAATAAATTATGTTTATACAGAGCCGACGACGGACTATGATTTAATACGGTGGACTATCAGAAAAAGAAGAAGCACAAGCAATGGAACTGACAGAACAAGATAATAAAATATTAGATTTGTTTAGAGGAGATCTAGATACCACGGTAGACGAAATTAGAGTGGCTGTAGAAAGACTAGATTATTACGAGGATGCTGATGATGATGAATTAGATGTAGCAGCAGAGAGAATTTATGAAAAGTTGCAAATAGTAAATAGCGAATATATGAAATGGTTTGAATTGTTACTTGCTTGTGTATTTGCAGTAATAGGATATATGGCTCCAATTTGGTTATTATATTTCCAAGTTAAGATGAGACAATTAGAAATGGAAGATGAAGTAATGCAATACCAAACAATCATATTAATGCTTATGAGAATTGAAAGGGTAAATGTTGAAATTATATTGGAATGGTTAGAAAGATATTCAAATATTTTCAAACCTCAAATAACAAAATGTGTTAATAACTATGAAGCTGGTGCTTGGGAGGCATTAGAAGCAATGAAGGATGAAGTTTCTTATATACCACTAATTAGAATTATTGAAAGCTTACAAGCAGCAGTAGAAAAAATACCAATTAAAGACGCATTTGATGAATTAGATTCAGAAAGAGATTATTATCAAGAAAAGAGAAAAGAATCAAACGAAAGACTTATAAAAAGAAAAGGAATGATAGGAAGATTTATAGGATTTGCACCGATGGTAACAATGTTTGTTGGATATTTAATTATACCACTAGTATTCATCGGATTGACAAGTATGTCATCTTCATTTGCATCAATGACGTCTACAACCTAAAAAAAGGAGGAAAACACGTGGAGAATGCATCAAAAGCACTTATTATGGCAGGAAGCGTATTAATTGCATTAATGGTTATAGCAGCATTAGTATTAATGTTTAGGAATATAACAGCCTACCAAGAGACAAGTACTAGAAGTACGCGTTCTACACAAATTTCAGAATTTAATAGTGAATATGAGACATATGACAGAACTAATGTAAGAGGTAGTGACTTATATTCTTTGTTAAATAAAGTTATTGACTATAATAGAAGACAATCAACGGAAGGAACAGAAGGCTCAGATGCTGGTTCAGAAATAGGTTATGAGCCAATGTCAATTACATTTACTATAAGTAGAACAGAATTAACAGCTGATGGAACTATCAGATTATTTACAGGCAATAGTGATACATATACAGTTAGTGGAGATACTAATACATTTGAAAGCTCAATAAAATCAACAATTGATGATTTAGAAGATACTTATGGACAATCTTCATTGACAAATTTAACTACTAACCTTACAAGTATATTTATAGATAGTAGTGATACACAAGAACAACAAACTGCAGTAAGTAAATTTAATTCAGCATCTAAAAAGGTTTCAGTAAGTAGTTACAGTGAAATAAAAAGTGGTAGTACAATAAGAAATGATGTATATAAATATTATGAATATGTACAATTTAAAAGAGCATATTTCAATTGTACAAGTACAGAATACAATGAAAGCACAGGAAGAATAATAAGTATGGTATTTGAATTTACAGGCAAATTTAATTAATAGGAGTAAATTATGGAGAATGCATCAAAAGCACTTATTATGGCAGCAGGTGTACTAATAGGAGTCTTAATATTGTCATTGGCAGTATATTTGTTTGCAACTTTTGGCGCAGCATCTGCGGAAGTCCATGAGCAAAATGCTGAAAATCAAATAAGTCAATTTAATGTACAATTTACATCATACGAAGGAAGAACAGATATTACAATACATGATATAGTAACAGTTGCAAATTTAGCAAAAAATACTAATGACTCATATGATCTTACAGAACAAACAGATAATAATTATTATATAATAGTAAATGCAAAAACAACAAAAGGAACTGTTAATAACTTACAAAATTATACAAGTACTCAACTTGATGAACTAGTATCATATGAATTAGATAATTTAGTTCAATCTACAGATGAAAATGGAACAACATATCCTTCTCTTCCAACATATACATGTGATGTAACAATAAATTCAACAACAGGAAGAGTAAGTTTAGTAGTATTTAATTTAAATAGTTAGAAGAGGGCATTTTATGAAAAAATTAGCTATAATATTTTTTATTGGTGTAGTTATAATAGTTGGAATAGCATATATGTATTTAAATTATAAAGCAAATTATAATGAAACCAAAAAAGAAAATAATCAATTTGAAAGCTATTATGAACAAGAATTTTATGGAGCAGATGTGGTTACACTAATAAATAAAGCTTATGATAGTAATTTGACATCTGGAGTTGAAAGAGATGACAACGGAGTTTTTATAGAAAATGAAACAAATTCAATAAAAATAGATGTTAAGATAATAGATAATGATACAACATATAATATGGAGACATTGTATAAAGGCGGAATGGACAAATTTGTAGAAAACTATAGTGGAATAAAATTTAAATGTACACAATTAGATTATCATAGCAACGGAAAAGTAAAATACTTGTTAATAGAACAAATTACACAATAGTTATTATTAATTAGTTATTAAAATTACCAGTTATAAACTTGGTATATAATATAAACAAAAGTAAAAAAAAATAAAGGAGGAATTTTTTATGGAGAATGCATCAAAAGCATTAATTATCGCTGGAGCAATATTACTAGCAATTTTAATTATATCATTAGGAATAATGATTTACAATCAAGCTTCTGGAGTTGTAACTACTAATTCAATGAGTGAGGTTGACATTGCAACATTTAACCAAAAATTCACACAATATTGTGGAAATAATATAAGAGGAGCACAAGTAAATTCTTTGTTAAGTCAAATTGAAACAAACAATGTAACATATCAAGATGATACAACAAGACAAGTTTCAGTTGTTGTAAGTGCAGATACATGGAATGGAAGTAATAAACCAACTGGAGCAATAACAGGTTCAAGTAGTTATGATAAAGCAAGTACAGGAGCAACTTATGATGTAACTTATACAACAGATTCTAGTACAGGTTTAGTTAATACAATAACAATAGATGATCATAGTTAGTTAATAAATTAAAAAGGGATAATGTAGTAAAAAATAAGTAGAAATAATAAAACTTTATAAGGAGGAAAATAGTTATGGAGAATGCATCAAAAGCATTAATTATTGCTGGAGCAATATTATTAGCAATCTTAATTATATCATTAGGAATAATGATTTACAATCAAGCTTCTGGAGTTGTAAACACTAATTCAATGAGTGAGGTTGACATTGCAACATTTAACCAAAAATTCACACAATATTGTGGAAATAATATAAGAGGAGCACAAGTAAATTCTTTGTTAAGTCAAATTGAAACAAACAATGTAACATATCAAGATGATACAACAAGACAAGTTTCAGTTGTTGTAAGTGCAGATACATGGAATGGAAGTAATAAACCAACTGGAGCAATAACAGGTTCAAGTAGTTATGATAAAGCAAGTACAGGAGCAACTTATGATGTAACTTATACAACAGATTCTAGTACAGGTTTAGTTAATACAATAACAATAGATGATCATAGTTAGTTAATAAATTAAAAGGGGATAATATAGTAAAAAATAAGTAAGAAATAATAAAACTTTAAAAGGAGGGAGATACTTATGGAGAATGCAGTAGACGCATTGCATATGGCAGCAGCAGTATTAATATTTGTATTAGCATTAGCTATAAGTATCAATGCCTTTGGAGAAGTTAGACAAATTTCTCAGCTTTTAGTAGAATATAACGATAGAGAATATGAGTATACTTATGTTGAAGAGAATACAGATTCTAATGGAAATGTATTGACTGAGAGAATAGTTGGTTTAGAAAGTATAATACCTTCAATATATAAAGCATATTATGAAAATTATAAGGTTGTTTTTAGAGATAGTGATAGTGCAACAGATGCTAGCAGTTTACTTGGAAATGATGGGTTATATAAAAAAAGAAATTCAGAAACAGGGCAATATGAACCTGTTTATGAAATAGACTTACAAAATGAGGTAATAGGAACCGAATCACAAAAACAGCAATTTATTATGGCAATACTATATGGAAATGATATAGATGATTTTAGTAGTATAAGTGAAACATTTCAAAAAAATGGTATAAGCTTGAATTCTGAAGGATTATATGATAAAATAAATAATAGGAAGCTAAAAGAGAGTATAGGTATTTACTATCAGGAAGAAATAGGGCTAACAGAAGAAGAGGCAGAAAACATTCCTGATGCAAATAAGACAACAAAAAGAGTAATTACTTATACACCAGTATAAAAAGGTATATTTACCTAAAGGAGGAATAAAATGGGAGATACATTAATTACCGTAATAGCCATAGTATTAGCTGCAGTTCTAATGTTTGTTTTTCCACTAATGACAATGGCGGATAGAACAGATGATATCTCGCAATTAACAGTGGAGACAGCAACAACTGAATTTGTAGATGATGTAAGAACAACAGGAGTACTAACTATGAGTAAGTATAGTAGTTTTGTTGAACAAATTTCAGCAACAGGAAATAGCTATGATGTCGAAATGGAAGTTCAAGTATTAGATGAAAATCCAGGAAAGAAAACTACACAAGCAGAATCTACAAAAATTGGTGAAAATGTTTACTATACAATGTACACATCACAAATAATGGATGTAATTGAGGATGAAAGTGCAGCATTATCATTAAAAGAAGGAGATATTTTCTCAGCTAGCGTGAAAAATACAAATTCAACATTATCTCAACAGCTTAAGAACTTTTTCTATTCAGTAACAGGAAATGATACATATACAATTGCAGCAGAACATGCTGGTATAGTTACAGCAAACGGATCTGGAAGTTAAACATTTAAAACAATACTAGCTTGTAATATTCATATTACAAGCTAGTTTACAATACGAAGGAAAGAATGTTATGAAAATTCAAAATTTGGCGGTAATATTTGTAATAATAATATTACCTATTTCATTAGTTTTAACTGCATATGTACAATATCAAATACAGACAGTAGAGTTACAAATATCATATGATACAAAATTAACAAATGCAACATATGATGCTTTAAAAGCGTTTCAATTGAATACTGTAAATAGTAGTACATCAGATTTATCAAATTCTAAGATAAGGGATATTGAAGCATCTGTAAATACATTTTTTAATTCTATTGCTAGTAACTTTAGCGTGTCTCGGATATACTAAAGAAATTTTACAAAATTATGTACCAGCTTTAGTATATACAATGTACGATGGATATTATATTTATACACCATTTACTAATACAATAAGTGACGAAGATGAAGGAGCTACATATAGTGACGGTGATAAACTTTATGGTTTAAAGCCATACATTCATTATAGTTGTAGATATGTAAAAGGTTCAACAGATGTTGTAATAACATATACTTTGGATAATTGTATAACAGTAGAAGGAATTGTAAATGGAAATGCTGTTTATAAAACTGGTTATTTACTAGATAATGTTTCTGTATCTGGAAGTAATGTAACATATAGAGGAATACAAATAATATCAGGTGAAAGTTTAGAAGAACAGGTTGCATACTTTAATAGTGATGGTTCAGTTACAAAAGCAGAACTTACTTATGAAAAGGTAACAGGTGTAAAAAATTATAATGAAAATGGACAATGGTTCACAATGCTTAATAATGAAAAACAAAGCACATCAGCACAATATAATACTCAAAGCACTGCAGCTGTGGATTATTATACTTATGCTAGTGAATTTACTGCTTGGGTAAGAGCAAACTTAGGTGATTTAACAACAAGTGATGCAGTAGATGAAGAAGGAAATCATACGTTAGATAGTGAATTTGGTACAAATATATCTATATTTGGAACAAATCAAGGAAGTGCAGATTCAATAGAAGATGAAAATTCACTATTTAATCAACATAGATTATCTGTAATTCGCTATTCAATTGAAAAAAACTTATCAATTGCAATTGCAAACTATAATAGATATTCATCATCAACAAGTGCAAATTTTCAAATGCCAGAATTACAAGAAGATGAATGGGATAAAATAATAAATAATGTATCAATAATTAGTTTTATGCAAGGGTTAAGTATAGGTGGAAAAGTATATAATGGATATGCAATAATAACAAATACAAAAACAGAAGAAGTAGTAAATCTTGATTCTATATATATTGTAACAAGTGATGGATATTATCATAGAGCAACAGATAACGATCTGGTAGGAAATACAAATATAACAGGAGCATTTTTCAATGTTGATTTTGAAAGAAAATCTATTACAAATGGAACTTCTACAATATATTATTATCCACACGAAGAACTCGGTTGTTATACATCAATTGTAAGTCAAACAAATGTAACTACTACAGATAATATATATGAGTATATGGAAGATGTTGGAGGAACACTCGCGCAGTATTATTTTACAGCATTAGGTAGAGAGCGATATAGTATGTATAGAACTAACCAAATTTCAACAGAATTTTAATAAAATAAAAAGTATATAAAAATAAAAAATGTTAATACTAATAGTAGTAATTTTAAGGAGATTATTATGAAAAGATTTTTTAAAATGCTATTATTAGTATTTTTTTTAATAATTATTTATAGTTATTATTTAGTCATTGAAAAAATTCCAGATAGTATAATAGCTTTTGAGGGAGAAAATATCTCTTTTCAAACATTGTTTGGAATAGAAATAAAAGATGAAAACTCAGAAACTATAGAAACTTTAGCAAGTACAGGAAGTAAAATAAGTGATGAAGTAGGAAGTTCAGAATTGGAAGTAAGTTTGTTTAATATGATAACTATAAAAGAAGTAGAGTTAGATGTTATTCCTAAAACAACAGTAATACCAGTTCGGAAGTATAGCAGGAGTAAAGTTATATACAAATGGAGTATTAGTAGTTCGGAATGTCAGAGATAGAAGGAGAAGATAATAAAAAATATAAACCATATGAAAATAGTGGTATAGAAGAAGGAGATACAATTACAAAAGTAAATGATGTACAAATAAATTCAACAGATGATTTAGTAGAAACTGTAAATATGTCAGAAGGAAAAGAAATAACATTAGAATATATACATGATGAAGAAACCAGAGAATGTAGTATAACCCCTGTAAAACAAGAAAATAATGAATACAAAATAGGACTATGGGTAAGGGATAGTGCAGCAGGTGTTGGAACAATTACATTTTATGAGCCGTCAACTAGAACTTTTGGAGCATTAGGTCACGGAATATCAGATATAGATACAGGAGAACTAATAGATATAGCATCAGGGGAATTTGTAACAACAAGAATTTTAAGTATAACAAAAGGAGAAAAAGGAACGCCTGGAAAAATTCAAGGTACAATAGAAAATCAAGAAACAGTAGGATCAATTAGTAAAAATACTAGATTTGGAATATATGGAACAGTAGATAATTTATCAAGTTTAAATATAGATACTTCAAAAGAAATGGAAGTTGCAACAAGAGATGAAATACAAGAAGGAAAAGCAACTATTCTTTGTAGTTTAGATAATGAAACACCTCAAGAATATGAAATAGAAATAGAAAAGATATATAAGGATAATAATTATGATAACAAAAGTATGTTAATAAAAATAACAGATGAGGAATTGTTAGAAAAAACAGGAGGAATAATTCAAGGAATGTCAGGATCTCCAATAATACAAAATGGAAAATTCATAGGAGCTGTTACACATGTATTAGTTGATAATCCAGAGGAAGGTTATGGAGTCTTTGCAGATATAATGATAAAACAATCAAGAGAAGTAAATTAAAAAACCACGTTTCTACGTGGTTTTAATCTACTAACATAGGACCAATTTCTGTTACAGTTCCTGCTCCTAAAGTGATTACAAGATCATCATTTTCAATGTTATCTTTAACATATTTTATACATTCATCAAAATCAGGAATGTATGTTGCATTTTTTCCCAAAGATTTAATTTTATTTACCAAGTCTTTTGAAGAAATATTATATGTGTTTTTTTCTCTTGCAGCATAAATATCTAAAACAACAATATGGTCAAAATTAATTAGAGCGTCTGCAAAGTCTTTTAATAAAGTTTTTGTTCTACTATAAGTATGTGGTTGGAAAATTACCCAAGACTTATTATATTTTTTATTAGATAATGAATTATAAGTTGCCTTAATTTCTGTTGGGTGATGTGCATAATCATCATAAACACTAGAAGTTCCGTTTATTTTTCCTTTAAATTCAAATCTTCTATGTGCTCCTGTAAATCTTTCTAATGCAATTTGTATGTCTTTTCTGTCAATTCCATATTCAGTACATAAAGAAGTACAAGCTAAAGCATTTAAAACATTATGACGACCAGGAACAGAAAGTTTTAATTTTACATAGAATTCATTTTTATAATATACATCAAATTCTGGAAAACCATCATCATCAAAAATGATATTTCTAGCTAGAAAATCAGAATTTGGATTATCTATTCCATATGTATAAACTTTTGCTACAGTATATTTTGGTAAATCCATACAATTTTTATCATCAGCATTTGTTACTAAAATACCATTATTAGGTAAAAGTTTTACATATTTTATGAATGAATTTTTTATATTATCAAAAGTTTTAAAATAATCTAAATGGTCATTATCAATATTTAAAATAATTTCAGCTTTAGGGCTAAATTTCAAGAAGCTTTCAACATATTCACAAGCCTCTATGATAAAATGTTCACTGTTTCCAACTCTATAGTTTCCGTTTATAGGCTTTAATAAAGCACCTACTTGAATACTAGGATCTTTCAAAGCCTCTAAAAAGCAAAGAGAAACCATAGATGTTGTTGTTGTCTTTCCATGTGTACCTGAAATACAAATAGTATCTTCATAACAGCGAGTAATTTCACCTAAAAAATCAGCTCTTTCTATTGTTGGGATATTTAATTTTTTGGCTTCTAACATTTCTGGGTCATCTTGTTTTATTGCAGCAGAATAAATCACAACATCAGAATTTCTAACATCTTCTATGCTATGACCAATAACAACTTTAATACCTTTTTTTAGTAATAATTGGACAGCTTCAGAATCAGAAGTATCAGCACCTGTAACATTAAAGCCCCAGTTTTGCAAAATAGCAGCTATACCGCTCATACTGATTCCACCAATTCCAATCATATGTATATTTTTATATTTTTTTATATGTTTGATGTCTGGCATATTAAACACTCCTCTACATGATATAGAATTATATAATTATCTTATTAAAATTTCAAGAGTTTACACAAAAATGTAATATATATTATTAAAAAAAATAAAAAAAGTTACAGCATTGAAAAAATTAAATTAATAAATTTTAAATTTTTGTAAAAAAAAGAAGGAAAAAGATTTTTTATGAAGAATAATATAATTGTACATAAGATTAAATTGTATGTACAAAATTTTTAAAACTTAAGGAAGGCGGTGCACGCAAAATGCAAATAACAGATGTACGTTTAAGAAAAGTAAATTCAGAGAACAGAATGAAAGCTGTTGCTTCTGTAACATTCGATAACGAATTCGTTATTCATGATATTAAAGTTATCGAAAGTCAAAATGGATTATTTATAGCTATGCCAAGTAGAAAAACTCCAAACGGAGAATTCAAAGATATAGCTCATCCAATCAATGCTGAAACTAGAGAGAAAATTCAAAAAGCTATTTTAGAAGCTTATGAAGCTCCAGAACAAACAGAAGAATCAGCAGAATAATAAATAATTACCACGTATAAAAACGTGGTTTTTTTATGCTTTAATTAAAAGAATTAGTGATTTGTTAATATTGACAAAAAATGTATTTTATGATAAAAACTATAATTATAATTAGAAATTAAAAAAGTGGGAGTTGACTATTTTATGGAGTATTCAAAAAAAGTAGATGGAAAATGGCAAAAAAAATGGAAAGAAGAAAATGTTTATAAATTTGATATAAATAATGATAAAAAGAAACTTTACTGCTTAGAGATGTTCTCATATCCTTCAGGAGCTAAATTACACTTAGGACACTGGTTCAATTATGCACCAGCAGACTCTTTTACAAGATTTAAGAAAATGCAAGGATATAATGTGTTTCATCCTATGGGATTTGATGCATTTGGACTTCCTGCTGAAAATTATGCAATAAAAACAGGAATACATCCAGAAGAATCAACAAAGAAAAATATAAAAGCAATGAAACACCAATTAGAAGAAATGGGTGGAAGTTATGATTGGAATTATACTGTAGAAACATGTATGCCAGATTATTATAAATGGACTCAATGGATTTTTATACAATTATATAAAGCGGGATTAGCATATAAAAAAGAAGCACCTGTAAATTGGTGTGACAGTTGTAAGACTGTATTAGCAAATGAGCAAGTTATAAATGGAAAATGTGAAAGATGTGGGTCTGAAATTAAAAGAAGAAAATTAGCACAATGGTTTTTCAAAATTACTGATTATGCTGAAGAATTATTACAAGATTTAGATAAATTAGATTGGCCAGAATCAACTAAAAAAGTTCAAGTAAATTGGATAGGAAAATCTGAAGGAACAGAAGTTGTATTTGATACTGTAACAGAAAAGAAAATAACAGTATTTACAACAAGACCAGATACATTAAATGGTGTAACTTATGTTGTTCTTGCACCTGAAAGTAAAATTGTTCAAGAAATTACAACAAAAGAATATAAAAAAGATGTAGAAAACTATATTGAAGAAGCTTCAAAATTAAGTGAAATAGAAAGGTTATCTACAGAAAAAGAAAAAACAGGAGTTTTCACAGGTGCTTATGCAATAAATCCTATTAATAATGAAAAAGTTCCTATTTGGATAGCAGACTATGTACTTGAAGATTATGGAACAGGAGCTATTATGGCTGTTCCTGCTCATGATGAAAGGGATTTTGAATTTGCTACAAAATATAATTTACCAATAAAACAGGTTATAAAGAAAGAAGATTCAGAAGAAGTAAAATTACCATATATAGAAAAAGGAATTTTAATAAATAGTGGAAAATATAATGGTATGTCATCTTTAGAAGCGAAAAAACAAATTACAGAAGAATTAGCTTCAAAAGGTTTAGGTAAGAGTACAGTTAATTATAGATTAAAAGATTGGTTAGTTTCAAGACAAAGATATTGGGGAGCACCTATTCCAATCATATATTGTGATAAATGTGGGACAGTTCCAGTTCCAGAAAAGGATTTACCAGTATTGTTACCACATAATGTGGAATTCAAACCAGATGGAGAATCACCATTAAAAAAATCTAAAGAATTTATAAATTGTACATGCCCTATATGTGGTGGAAAAGCTACTAGAGAAGCAGATACATTAGATACATTTGTGTGTTCTTCTTGGTATGAATTAAGATACCCAGATTGTAAAAATGATAAAGAAGCTTTTAATAAAGATATAGTAAATAAAATTAATCCTGTTGATATATATGTTGGAGGAAAAGAACATGCAGCAATGCATTTAATATATGCTAGATTTATGACAAAAGCTCTAAGAGATTTGGGATATTTGAATTTTGATGAACCTTTCAAAAAATTAATACACCAGGGAATGATTTTAGGACCAGATGGAAATAAAATGAGTAAAAGTAAGGGAAATACAGTTTCACCAGAAGAATATATAGACGAATATGGTTCTGATGTATTTAGAATGTATATAATGTTTGGCTTTGATTATAGACAAGGTGGACCATGGAACGAAAAAGGAATCGAAGCAATGGTTAGATATTTTACTAGAATTGAAAAGATAGTAGAAAATATTAACGGGTTGGAGAATATAGATATAGATAAAACAGAGGAAGAGGAAAAAGAATTACTTAGAGTAAAAAATCAAACAATAAAAGCAATGACAGAAGATATTGAAGATTTTAGATTTAATACAGCAATTGCAAGAAGTATGGAATTGTCTAATAAAATAAATGATTATATGAAAAAGTCTGATATTAACAAAAAAATTATAACTGAAACAGTAGAAACATTAATTATTTTATTAGCTCCTTTAGCACCACATTTTGCAGAAGAACAATGGGAAAGATTAGGCAAAAAAGATTTTGTATATAATCAAGAATGGCCAAATGTTTCAAAAGATGAATTAAAAGGTGGAAACAAAGACATTCCAATTCAAGTAAATGGAAAACTAAAATTTTGTGTTACTGTGAAAGCAGAACTTGATCAAAAAGAAATATTAGAAATAATAAAAAAAGATCCAAAAGTTATAAAAATTTATGAAAGCAATGAAGTATTAAAAGAAATATATGTACCAGGTAGAATTTATAATATAGTAACTAAAAAGAAATAAAATAATTTTAAATAGATATAAAGTTTTTACACTTATATCTATTTTTTCTTGAAAAACTTGAAAAAATCTAAAAAAAAAGGTAAAATATATAAGTAAAAAATAAAGATTCTAGGAGAAAAAATATGTATTTAATAGTGGGACTTGGAAATCCAGAAGAAGATTATAGTAATACAAGACATAATATGGGATTTGATACAATAAATAAAATTGCTAAAGAATATAATATAGAGGTAAATAAAAAGAAGTTTAAAGGTTTGTATGGAACTGGTTTTATAGAAGAAGAAAAAGTAATATTATTAAAACCACAAACTTTTATGAATTTAAGTGGAGAAAGTATAAAAGAGGTAGTTGATTTCTATAAAATAGAAAATGATAATATAATTATTATTTATGATGATATGGATATAGAATTAGGAACTATAAAAATAAGAAAAAAAGGTAATGCTGGATCACATAATGGTATGAAATCAGTAATTAAGTATTTGGGAATAGAATTTCCAAGAATAAGAATAGGAATAGGGAAGCCTGAAAATGAAGATTTTATAAGATATGTAATTGGTTCAATACCAGAAGAAGAAAAAGAAATATTAGAAAAATCTACTACTACTGCAAAAGATGCAGTGGTAGAAATAATAAAGCAAGGCATAGATAATGCAATGAATAAATTTAATTAATAAGGATGGTAAAAATGACAGAAATATTTATACGAAAAAATGAAGATAATAAGGAAATAGCTTTAGTTGAAAATGGAATATTAGTAGAGTATTATGAAGATAATAATGAACAAAAAAGAAGAGAGGGAAATATTTATATAGGGATAGTAAAAGATATAATAGAAGGAATGCAATCAGCGTTTGTAAATATTGGGTCAGAAAAAAATAGTTTTATACATTTAAAGGATGTAATGCCAAAAGTAGATGAAACAAAGGAAAAAGTGGATACAAGTATAAATATAAAGGAAATATTAAAACCAAATCAAAAAATATTGGTACAAGTAAAAAAAGATAGCAATGAAAAAAAAGGGGCAAGAGTATCCACACATATAAATCTACCTAGTAAATACATAGTTTTGATGCCAAATACGAGTATAGTTACAGTTTCACAAAAAATAGAAAATAAAGAAGAACAAGAAAGATTGATAAAACTAGTAAAAGAAAATTTAAGTTCAAATAATGGAGCAATAATAAGAACATCAGCAAAAGGAAAAGGAAAAGAAATAATAGAAGATATAAAGAAAATAGAAAATAAATGGAAAGAAATAATAGAAACAAATATAGATCCTAATAATGACAAACCAAAACTTCTATATGAAAGTGAAGGGATTTTAGAGAAAATATTAATAGACTTAATAGACGGTAATATAAATAAAATTATAGTAAATGATGATGAAGAAAAAGAAAACATAGAGAAAATAATAAATGAAAATTTAGAATATAAAGAATTAAAGGTAGAAGTAAGAAAAAATGGGAATATTTTTGATAGATATGATATAGAAAAACAAATAGAAAAATCAAAAAATAGAAAAGTATGGCTTAAATGTGGAGGATTTATTACAATTGATAAAACAGAGGCACTAACAGCAATAGATATAAATACAGGCAAATATACGGGAAATAAAAACTTAGAGAAAACAATATTTAATGTAAATAAAGAAGCAACTATAGAGATTGCAAAACAGATAAGATTACGTGATACAGGTGGAATAATTATTATTGATTATATTGATATGGTAAATAATGAAAATAAAGATAAAATAGTAGAAATATTAAAGAAAGAATTAAAAAAGGATAGAACAAAGACACAAGTAGAAGGTTTTACAAAATTAGATTTAATGGAATTAACAAGAAAACATATTTGTAGCCATAAAGAATAAAAAGGAAGGTAGAAATGAACGTAGGATTTATATCATTAGGATGTAGCAAAAATTTAATAGATACAGAAATGATGATTGGGAAATTTAAAGAACATAATTATAAAATTGTAAATGATGAAGAAAAAGCAGATATGATAATTATTAATACTTGTGGATTTATTGATTCTGCAAAAGAAGAAGCAATAAATACAATTTTAGAAATGGCAGAATATAAACAAAAAAGATGTAAGTATTTAATTGTAACGGGATGCTTGGTGCAAAGGTATTATGACGAATTAGTAAAATTACTTCCAGAAGTAGATTTGTGTATAAAACTTGATGAATATGATATTTTTTGGAATAAAATAGATAATTTAGTGAAAAAAGATATTGTTTTAAAGTCAAAAACAAAGAAGACAACTAAAATATCTCAAATACCAGAAATGCCTATGTTTACACAAGATGAGTATTTGAATAGAACAATAACTACTGGAAAAAATTTTGCTTATTTAAAAATAGGAGAAGGTTGTAGTAATAAATGCACATATTGTGCAATTCCATATATAAGAGGACCATTTGTTAGTAGAAAAAAAGAAGATATAATAGAAGAAGCAGAAGAATTAGCTAAAAAAGGAATAAGAGAATTAATAATAATTGCACAAGATACTACTAAATATGGAATAGATATTTATGGTGAAAGTAAGCTTGCAGAGTTAATAGAAGAAATAAGTAAAATAGATAGCATCAAGTGGATTAGATTTTTGTATAGTTATCCAGAAGGAATTACAGACGAATTAATAGATGTGGTAGCTAAGAATTCTAAAATAGCAAAATATTTTGATATACCACTTCAACATATATCAGATAATGTTTTGAAAAGAATGAATAGAAAAACAAATAAAAAACAAATAAGTGAACTAATTTCTAAAATAAGAAATAAAATTCCAGATGTAACATTAAGAACAAGTTTAATCGTTGGATTTCCAGGGGAGACAAAAGAAGAGTTTAATGAATTATTAGAGTTTGTAAAAACAGCTAAATTTGATAAATTAGGAGTCTTTAAATATTCTAAAGAAGATGGAACACCAGCTGCTAGACTTCCTGAACAAATACATGGTAATACTAAAACTTCAAGATATAATAAAATAATGGAAGAGCAACAAATTATATCAAAACAAAATTTAGAAGAAAAAATAGGAAAAGTCTATGAAGTATTAATAGAAAATATCTCATTTGATGGTAAATATTATATAGGAAGAACAATTGAAAATGTTCCAGATATAGATGGAGTTGTATATATAAAAAATGATGATAAATTAAATGAAAATGACTTGATTAATAAATTTGTAAGTTGTAAAATATTAGATGTAAATAGCTATGATTTGATAGGTAAAATTATTTAGGAGATGATAATATGTTAGTTAATTTAGATGGTAATGATATTGCAATAACAGTTGTAAAAAGGCCTGGAGAAAATGATTTATACGAATACTATGTAGGAAATGAAAGAATAGGGGTATTAGATACAAAGGTGATGGAAGATAATATCTTAATGCTACAAAATACACTAGGTAATGAATTATCAAATCAGATAAAAGATGTAATAGATAAATTACCAAGGGAAGAAATAGAGCAAGAAGGAGAATTGTCAACTGAAATTGATACATATATGAAAGAATTTGGAGAAGGAGAAGAAAGAGTAAAAAGTATAACAATAGTGGAATTAGATGAGACTGAAAGAGAAAATTTAGAAGACGAAGAAGAAAAGACAAGAGAAGAAGATGAAGAAGAAGATAAAACTTCAACAGTTAAAGATGTAAATATAAAACAATCTGTGGATTTAGATGAAAGAGCAAATGATATGCATGATGTAAGAAAATGGCTAGGACTTCCACAAGATATTGATAAAATTGGTGTTATTGAATCATATCAAATGAATGACTTACAAGATGAAAAAGGTGAAAATTATTATAATGAATCTACTAGATATTCACTTGTTGCAATAGGGAAGGATGGAAAAGTAGAACCTTTATCCAAATATATTCCGGAATTAGAGAGAAGAAATAGTGTTGGAAATATCCCAACCAGAGAAAGTTATCAAATAGATACAGAAGGAAGAGTTGAAAAAGATGCGGTTTTAAGTGAATATCAATTTGGGAAGAAGATTATACAAATAGATAATAAAGAAATGGGAAGGATAGAGGTAAACATAGGAGAAGAAGCAAGAAACTCTACAGAAGTAATGGGAGTACAATTAAGAGCAGAAAATACAACATTTGCAACAGATACAAGTACAAGAAGTGTGATTGGAGAATATGAAGCAAATGGAGAAGATACAGTAGAAATGAATATAGCAGAAGCAAAAAGACATCCAGATCCAAGTGAAGATAAAATGGATGAAAGAGATATAGATGGTGACCCAACCACAAAATCACATACTCACATAGGAGATAAAGTTCGTTTAGCAGATGGTACAGAGATGACATTTAATGAACTTGCAATAAGATGGGGATTTTATAAAGGAGATGGAACACCTGATGTAGAATACGCAATGGAAAAATATCTAGAAAAGCAAGAAGAAAATATAGAAAAAAGTCCACAAGAAGTAGTGGAAGAATTAGATGAAGAATTTGAAGACCCAAGAGTAAAAAATCAAAGAGGAATGTAAAAAATGAAAAGGAGCAATTTGCTCCTTTTATTGTGGTTCAACATGTACGACTGTTTTATATACATTATCTAATTTAGTAACAGAAACTTCTAATTCATCTGCTAAATGATGGCTTTCAAAAGTGGATATATTACCATCTACTCCAATTGTTATAAATACCAAATATCTGTCTCCTACAGGTGTAGAAACTATATCTTTTACATTTTGAATTTCTTTATAGTTGTGAGCTATTTCTAATATTAAATCTTTGGTTTTACTATCTATACTAATATCCATTAAGACATTGTAACTTTCAATAAAAATTGCAATTCCTGTATAACATATCCATAAAGAGATACCAATACCTACAATTCCATCAAACCAGTATATATCAAAAAGAGTAAGTAATACAGAGATTAGTGTAAAAGTAGTTATAATACAGTCGTTTCTGTGGTCTTTCATATTCGCTTCAAGTAAAATACTTGGATGTTTCTTGTTTACAGAGTGAGTATATAAATATAACGAGAATTTAGTTATTATCGTGATTATACAAACTACAATTAAAAACCAAGAAAAAGAAAGTCTGTCTTCTGATACTAAACTTGTAATAGAATTAAATAGCAGTTTTGCAGCAACTAATATCATTGCAATACTAATAAACATAGAAAAGATGTATTCAGCTTTTCCATGTCCAAGATTATGATTCTCATCATTTGGAACACTGGCAATACGGTTTCCTATAAACGTCATAAGAGACGCAAATATATCTCCAGCACTATTAAAACTATCAGCAATCATAGCTTGACTTCTACTTAAAAAACCAATACTTGCTTTTATGATTAATAAAAATACATTTCCAGCCATGCCTAAAATTCCAGCTCTTTTTGTCACAATAAATTTTTCTTCGTGTTTATCCATAAATCTCACCACTCCTAATAAATTTTATTGCTAAAATTATAATTAAAAAGCAATATCATTATAGCATATATAAAAAATGAAAGCTATATATGATTAAACTATAATCTTATAAAAATTTGCAAAAGAATATAATAAGTGTTATAATAAAAAAGTACAAAAGGGAAAATAAAGAGGTGAAAAAATGACAGCAATATTAGCAATAGTATATATATTAATATTTCTTATATTTGCATTAGTAGCATATGCTATATTACAAATAAAGTTATTTGGAATGAAAGTAAAAGATTTTTGGTCATTTATTGAAGCAAACCAAATGCTTGATAAATTATATAAATTTGCAAAACAATATGAGAGAATGTCACCACAAGAACAAGTAATTTATTTATCAGAAGCGGATAAAATATTTAGAGCTTTTGATAAAGTGCCAAATGAATTGTGGGAAGAAGATTATGATAAATATAAAGAAGTTTTAAATAAATATAAAGATATAAAAATGCTTAGATGGGCAGAAACATCAAAACAAAAAAACCCCTAGTTTACTGATTAGTAACTAGGGGAAAATAAAGTTTAAGGAAGCAAATCTTTTGTATAAAAGACTTACAGATATATGTATTAGAATTTTATAATAAATAAACTAAAAAATATATAAGCATATCTGAAGGCTTTTTTCATTAAAAGTCTTGATTTTAAAACTTCAAAAGTTTCAGATATAGCACAATGTTTATCTACAAAAGTAAGTATAAAACCTTCTAATGACTTTGGTGGAGTTATTGTAACAGGCCACATATGACTTATAATTATATCTTTTTCTTTTTCATTTAAATCAAATAATTTACAAGCATTTTTACATGCTAGTTTACCATGAGTGAATGCATGTAGGCCTTTTCTTTCAGGTTGCTTTTTTCTCCAATCATATAAAAATAAATCATGAAGCATAGCAGCTCTTGTAGCAGATTTATAATCTAAATTATATTTCTTACAAATAAGATAACAATAATAAGAAACAACATAACAATGTTCAAAACAAGAAGTTTCATAATGTTGTTTAAAATTCTTCATTTTAAGGACAGTTTCATTTGTAATTAAAGGCTTTACAATTTCTTGAAATTCTGTATCATTTTTTATTAAATCTTTTAAATATTCTTTCATAAATTCACCTTTTTATAAATTTATAATCTTATAATTAAAATTTAATTTTTCTAAAAACTCTAACATATCTTTTATTGCAATTAGAATTGTTGCAGTATTATCATTTGGGTGAAAAGCAATAAGTTTTTCATCTAAAAGTTCTTTGTCAATAAAAGTTCTTATGTCATGTTCTTTATTATTTAATAACCCAAACATAGAAACCATACCTGGAGAAACATCCATTTTTTCTTTTAATTGTTTTTCATTTGCAAAATGTAATTTATCTCCAATAATACTATTTATACTTTTAATATTTAACATTTTTGTATCTTTTATAATAAATAAATAAAAATTTTTATCATTTTTTCCAGCTAAAAATAAATTTTTGGCTTTACTGCATTTTATATCTTTAACATTAAGATCTGCTTCTTCTGATGTATATACAGCTGTATGGTAAATAATGTCATATTTAATATTCAATTTATTTAAAATTTCTTTTACTTCTTCCATATTTCTTCTAATATTAATTATAGCATAAAAGAGGTAAATAGTGCAATTAAAATGGTAAATTTGTAAAATGTTAATTTATAATAAAAATAAATAAAAAAGTAAATAATAAAAATAGACTTAATAAAAAATTAAGAATCAATATAAGCTTTGAAAACTAACGGAAATAAGCGAAAATGAAAAAATAATATGAAAATTTGCAGGAAAATATTGCAATAATTTATAATAGATAGTATAATATTAATTGTAGCACAATAATATTAATAAGAATATTATTTATAAAGAGAGGTAGAAAAATGGATTATTTATATATACTAAGAGAAGCTTTAGTATGGGTAATAGTAATATTTTGGTTATATCAAGTTTTAGTAAGTTTATGTTCTTTAGTAAAAATAAAAGATAAACCACTAAAAGTAAAAAAAGATCACAAATTTATGGCAATAATACCAGCCCATAATGAAGAAGCCGTAGTAAAAAACCTGATAGATAGTCTTAAAGTACAGAATTACGATAAAGATTTATATGATATTTATGTAATAGCAGATAATTGTACAGATAATACAGCAAAAATTGCAAAAGAAGCAGGAGCAATAGTTTATGAAAGATTTAATCAAAGTAAGAAAACAAAAGGTTATGCATTAGATTGGTTCTTAAAACAAAAAATAGAAGAAGATGCTCCATATGATGCTTTTTTTGTATTTGATGCAGATAATATAGTGGATCCTGATTTTATAAAAAATATGAATAAACATCTTTGTCAAGGTGAAGATGTAGTACAAGGTTATAGGGATATTAAAAATCCAACGGACAATTGGATTACAGCAGGATATGCATTATTCTATTGGACAATGCATAGATTTTATCATCTAGCAAGATATAATATAGGATTATCACCACTATTAAATGGTACAGGATTTATGGTAAGATTTGATGTTGTAAAACCACAAGGATGGGATACAGTAACATTAACAGAGGATATCGAATTTTCATTAAAAAGAATAATAAAAGGTAAAAAATTAGGTTGGGCAACAGATGCAATAGTATATGATGAGCAACCAGTTGGATTTAAACAAAGTTGGTCTCAAAGAAGTAGATGGACAGTTGGACACATGCAATGTATAAAGGAATATACAAAGGATTTAGCAGTAGCAGCTAAGGAAAATAAAACAATGATGAACTTTGATGGTTTATTATATATTGTAGGAAGTATACCAATGTTTATAATAACAATAGTTTTATTACTTACAAACTTTTTGATGTATGCGGGAAATGGAATGACACAACTAGAACTTATAGAAAACATTATAAGATATCTAGTTCCAACATTCTTATTACCAATAGGAACAGCAGCGATAGCAATGTTTCTAGATAAAAGACCGATTAAACCGATGATTAAAGGCTTAGCTTGTTATCCATTATTTATGGGTTCTTGGATATTAATAAACTTTAAATGTTTATTCAAGAGAAATACAACATGGGAGAAGATAAACCATGTAAGAGATATAAAAATTGCGGATGCAGGATTACAAGAAGAAAGAAATTAACCATAAATAAAGTTGGCCAAAAGCCGACTTTTTTATTTTAAGGAGAAAAGAGTATGGAAAAAAAAGGAGTATTAAAAAAATTAAGAAAAGAAAATATATTACATATAGGATTAATAATTCTAGGTACAATATTTTTATTGATACCTGCGTTTCATAGCAATATTTGGTTTGATGAATCATATAGTGTTGCTATTGCAAACCATTCATTTAGTGAAATATGGACAATAGGAAGCTATGATGTACATCCAATATTATATTACTGGATGTTAAAAGTTTTGAATTTGATATTTGGACAAAATATAATTGTATATAGATTATTTTCAGTATTAGGAATAATAGTGCTTGGAATATTAGGACTAACACATATTAAAAAAGATTTTGGAAAAACAGTAGGATTACTTTTTACATTTTTTTGTTTTTTCTTACCAACAATGTTAAATTATGCTTTAGAGATAAGAATGTATTCTTGGACAATGGCATTTGTAACATTAATGGCTATATATTCATATAGATTTATAAAATATAAAAAAACAAAGGATTTAATATTATTTGGAATATTTAGTATAATTAGTTGCTATATGCATTATTATGCTTTAGCTGCAGCAGGAATTATAAATTTAGGATTAATAATATATGTAATAAAAAGTAAAGCAAAAATAGCAAATAGTACAATTAGAAATTTTATAATAATAGAGATACTTCAAGTATTACTTTACTTACCTTGGTTTATTGTATTTGTAGCACAAGTATTTAGAGTAGGAAGTGGTTTTTGGATAACATTAGAATTCCCACAAATTATCTATGATTTGTTAGATTTTCAATTTAGAGGAAATTTGGAACAAGCATTACCACTTACATTATCTATTTTATTATACGTATATTTAATATATATCATAGTAAAAAATATAAGAAAAAAAGAAGATATAAAAGAAGGAATAATACCAATAGCAATATATATAATTATAATAATTGTAATGGCATTAATATCTATAATAACACCAATACTTTATGAAAGATATTTATTCACAATAACAGGATTATTATTATTTGGAATTTGTTATTTCTTAGCAAAAGAAAATAATAAATTTATAATAGGGTTAATATGTGGAGCTGTTTTGGTATTATCAATATACAATTTAATAGAAAATATAAATGCAAATTATGATGAGTCAAATGAAGCTCCAATAGAATATTTAAGAGAAAACTTACAAGAAAATGATATATTAATTTATTCAGATATAGGAAATGGAGGAGTTACAGCAGCATTCTTAAATGAGAATAAACAGTATTTTATAAATTTAGGAAATTGGTCAATAGAAGAAGCATATAAAGCATATGCACCACAAATGGAAATAGTGTCAAGTATAGAAGAAGCAATTGAAAATGCAGAAGAAAGAATAATTATAGTTGATACAGCAGATTTAGCATTATATAATCAAATAAAAGATAATCCTGAATACAAAACAGTTTCAATAGAAAAATTTGAAACAAAATACCATAATTATATATATAATATGATTATATTAGAAAAAAACGAGTAGAATAATAAACGATGCGAAATGAGAAAAAAAATTAGTAAAAAGCTTGCATTTATACCAAAAATTGGGTATAATAATATAGGTAACTTGATGAATAACAGAAGAGTGGGAACAAATCCCACTCTTGATTAGTATAAAAGGGAGAGTGATACTTTGTCAAAAGTAGAGGAAAAAGTAGAAAGTTTAATAAAGAAAAAAATAGAAGATTTAGGTTATGAACTGTATGATGTAGAATATAGTAAAGAAGGGAAAGATTATTACTTGAATATTTATATAGATAGTACTAAAGGGATAGACCTAAATGATTGTGAAAAAGTAAACAACGAAATAAATCCTTTACTAGATTCAGAGGACTTCATAAAAGATAGTTACTTTTTAGTAGTATCTTCACCAGGAGTGGAAAGAGTACTTAGAAAAGATAAACATTTAGAGGATAATTTAGAATCAGAAGTAAATGTGAAATTATTTAAAAAAGATGACTTAGGAAAAAAAGAACATAGGGGAATATTAAAAAGTTTTAATAGAGATGAAATTATACTAGAAGTAGAAGAAAACGAAATAAAAGTAGAAAGAAAGAATATAGCACAAATAAAAACTGTTTATAATTGGTAAGGAGGAATATAAAAATGAAAGAACCAGCTATAGATAATAAAGAATTAATCTTAGCATTAGAAGAGTTAGAAAAAGAAAAAGGAATGAACAAGGACTATATTTTAGACTCAATAGAAACAGCATTAGTTACAGCATATAAGAGAAATTTTGATTCTCTTGAAAATGTAAAAGTAGTTATGGATAGAAAAACAGGATCAACACATGTATATTCAGTAAAACAAGTAGTTAAAAAAGTAGAAAATCCAGAAACAGAAATAAGCTTAAAAGAAGCACAAAAAATAACACCAGACTTAAATGAAGGGGACTCAGTAGATATAGAAATAGTACCAAGAAATTTTGGTAGAATAGCAGCACAAACTGCAAAACAAGTAATAATTCAAAAGTTAAGAGAAGCAGAAAGAGAAATTGTTTATAATGAGTTTAATGATAGAAAAGGTGAAATAGTATCAGGAATAATCCAAAAAGCTGATAAAAATATAGTTGTAATGGACTTAGGAAAATTAGAAGGAGTAATGCCAACTAAAGAGCAAATACCTACAGAACATTATAGAGTAAATGATAAAATAAAAGGATATGTGCTAGATGTAGAAAAAGGACAAAAAGGAGCTCCACAAGTAATAGTATCAAGAAGTCATCCTGACTTCGTAAGAAAATTATTAGAATTTGAAATACCAGAAATATATGAAGGTGTAATAGAAATAAAAAGTGTTTCAAGAGACCCAGGATATAGAAGTAAAGTTGCAGTATATTCGCCAGATCCTAACATAGATCCAGTAGGTTCTTGTGTAGGACAAAAAGGTGTTAGAATCCAAAATATAATAAATGAATTAAACGGAGAAAAAATAGATGTTATAGAATGGAATGAAGATCCATCAATATATATTGCAGCAAGCTTACTTCCAGCACAAGTATTAGCAGTAGATGTAAAACCAGAAGAAAACTTTGCACAAGTAATTGTTCCAGATAATCAATTATCTTTAGCAATTGGAAAATCAGGACAAAATGCAAGATTAGCAGCAAGGTTAACTAATTGGAAAATAGATATAAAATCAGAATCACAATTTAGAAATATGCTTATGGAAAGCCAAGAAAATATAGAAAAAGAAACAAAAGAAGAAGAAAATGCAGAATAAAATGAAAAACTAAACATAAAATAGAAAGGGGAATAATATGAATAAGCCACCAGAAAGAACTTGTATGGGGTGTAACATAAAAAAGCCCAAAAAAGAATTTATAAGAATTGTTAAGAATAAGGAAAATGAAATAAATATAGATAGAACAGGAAAATTACCAGGTAGAGGAGCATATATTTGTGACAATATAGAATGTTTGGAAAAAGTAATAAAATCAAAAAGATTAGAAAAAGTATTTGATAGTAAAATATCAGATGAAATTTATGAAAAATTAAGAGGTGTAATACTTGATAAATAAAAAAATATTAGGATTAATAGGATTAGCCACAAGAGCAAGAAAGGTTTGCTTTGGTGCAGATAGTGTAGAAGAAAAAATAAATAGGAAAAAAGTAAAATTACTTATTATAGCAGAAGATGCATCAGATAGGACAAAAGATAAATTTAAGAAAATAGCAGAAAAAGAAAATGTACCAATAATAATTATCGCAAACATAGAAAATTTAAGTAAAGCAATCGGTAAATCAAATAAAGCAATAATAGGAATAGAAGATATAAATTTATCTAATGAAATTCAAAGAATAAATAATGGGGGTGAAGTTATTGGGTAAGATAAAAATATACGAGATATCAAAAAAATTAGGACTTACCAGTAAAGAGGTATTAGATGTTGCACAAAAATTAAATATTGACGTTAAAAGCCATTTGAGTGGAATAGATGAAGATGAGGCAAGAAAAATAGAAGAAGCTCTAATTGGAAATAAACCAAGAAAACAAGAAAAGAAACAAGTGGCTAATAAAGGAAAAACAGAAGCAAAAAAAGAAGAAAAAGCACCTGTTATTATTAGAAGAGAAGTAATTATATCAGAAGAAGATGAAAAAGCAAAGAAAAAAGAATTAGAGAAAAAACAAGAAAAGAAAAATAATGTTGGTTTTGTCGAGAGAAAACAAAACAAAGATTATAATATTGTATATAGAAACAAACAAAGCAAACCAATGACAGTAAGTGAATTATTCGGTTTAAATAAACAAGAACCTAAAGAAGAAATAAAAGAAAATAAACAAGTAAATAATGATGTAAAAAAAGAAGAGATAAAACAAGAAGTTAAGCCAAAAGATGAAGAAAGAGTTATTGATAAAGAGCCTTCTGTCAATAAAGAAATAAAGGGAAATAAAGACAATAAGCAAAATAAAAATAATAACCAAAGTGGAAATTACTATAAAAATAACAGAAATGATAATCGTTTTAACAATAGTAATAATAGATATAATAATAAAAATAACAATAACAGTAGAAATAGTGGATATTCTGGAAAAAAACCATTAGATGCAAAAGGAATAGAGAAAAACATCAAAAACATCATGTCTCAAGAAACTGGAGAAAAAGAACAAGTAAGAGAATATAATAGAGGATTAGATAAACAAAAAAACAATAATCGTTTTGAAGAAAGTAATAAAAATAAAAAAAATAAATCAAGAAGAAATAGTCATAGTAATGACTTTGATGAAGGAAAGCTAAAATCATTAAAACAAGCAAGCAGATTATCAAATATGTTTGATGATCAGGACGGAGGTATGCTTGATTACTATGATTTAACAACAGAACGCGGAAGAAGAGGAAAGAAAAGAAAAAATCAAAATCAAGAGGAAAGGAATAAACAAAAAATATTTAAGCTAACAGAAATAGAAATACCAGAGAGTATTACAGTAAAAGATTTAGCAGCTGAAATGAAGAAGACAACAGCTGATGTAATTAAAAAATTATTAGGTTATGGAATAATGGCAACAATAAATCAAGAAATAGATTTTGATACAGCTTATTTAATAGCCCAAGAATTTGGAATTAATGCTAAGAAAAAAGAAGTTGTAACAGATGAAGAAATTTTATTTGATGAATCTGAAGATAAGGAAGAAGATTTAGTTACAAGACCACCAGTTATTGTTGTTATGGGACACGTAGATCATGGAAAAACTTCACTTCTAGATACAATAAGAAAAACAAATGTTATTGAAGGTGAAGCAGGAGGAATTACTCAAGCAATTGGTGCCTATAAAGTTAAAGTAAATGATAGAGAAATAACTTTCTTAGATACACCTGGACATGAAGCTTTTACTGCAATGAGAGCAAGAGGTGCTCAAATTACAGATATAGCAATACTAGTAGTTGCTGCAAATGATGGTGTAATGCCTCAAACAATTGAAGCTATTAACCACGCTAAATCAGCAGGTATTCCAATAATAGTTGCAATAAATAAGATAGATTTACCAGATGCAAATCCAGATAAAGTAAAACAAGAACTAATGGCATATGACTTAGTACCAGAAGAATGGGGTGGAGATACTATATTTGTTCCAATATCAGCAAAAAATGGTACAAATATTGACCAATTATTAGAAATGGTATTATTAGAAGCAGATATGCTAGAATTAAAAGCTAATCCTAAGAAACAAGCAAAAGGAACTGTAATAGAAGCAAAACTAGATAAAGCAAGAGGAGCAGTTGCAACAATGCTTGTACAAAGAGGAACTTTAGATATGGGAGATACTATAGTTGTTGGTTCTTCTATTGGTAGAATAAGAGCAATGAGAGATGATAAAGGAAGATCTGTAAAATCTGCAGGACCTTCTACACCAGTAGAAATAATGGGATTAACAGAAGTTCCAGAAGCAGGAGAGACTTTCTATGAAGTAAAAAATGAAAAGGTAGCAAAACACTTGATAGAAAGAAGAAAAAATCAAGCAAGAGAAAAATCAATAAATCAAACTACAAAAGTTACATTAGATAATTTGTTTAGCCAAATGGAAGAAGGAAAACTAAAAGTATTAAACTTGATAGTTAAAGCAGATGTTCAAGGATCAGTAGAAGCTGTAAAACAATCTTTAGAAAAACTTGAAAATGAAGAAGTTAAAGTAAAAGTAATACATGCAGCAGTAGGTGCAGTAAATCAGTCAGATGTAACTTTAGCAAAAGTTTCAAATGCCATTATAATTGCATTTAATGTAAGACCTGATAATGTAGCAAAAGAAGAAGCAAAGAAAGATGAAGTAGAAATAAAACAATATTCTGTAATTTACCAAGCAATAGAAGATGTAGAAAATGCAATGAAAGGAATGCTTGAGCCAAAATATGAAGAAAGAGTAATAGGAAATGTAGAAGTTAGACAAACATTTAGAATTTCAAATGTGGGAACAATTGCAGGATGTTATGTATTATCAGGAAAAGTAGAAAGAAATGCAGGTGTAAGAATAATAAGTTATAAAGTAGTTAATCATGATGGAAAATTAGCAACATTAAAAAGAATTAAAGATGACGTTAAAGAAGTTGGAAAAGGTTTTGAATGTGGAATGCAAATTGAAAATTACAATGACATAAAAGAAGGAGATCAAATAGAAGTATATGTTATGGAAGAAATAAAAAGATAGTATAAAATAACCATTATAAGATTAGACATCCTTTTTCTCTATATAAGGAGGGATAAAATGCCAGAAAGTAAAAGTAGATTAGAAAGAATTAACGAAGAATATAAAAAAGAAATCAGCCAAATTATAAACTATGAATTAAAAAATCCAAATGCAACGGGAATGATTAGTGTAACTAGAGTAAAAGTTACAAATGATTTGAAATTTGCAAAAGTAGCTGTAAGCATTTTAAATGCAAAAGATGTAAAAGAAACATTAGCAGTTTTAAAAAAATCATCTGGATTTATTCGTAGTGAACTTGCAAGAAGAGTAAATCTTAGAAATACTCCAGAGATTATATTTGAATTAGATGATTCTATGGAATATGGAGCAAGAATTGATAGTATATTAAAAAAGATAATGCCAAAAAAGGAAGAAGAGGAGAATAAATAATGACTTTAGATGAAATTTTAGAAGAAATAAAAAAAGCAGAAAGCATTGTTTTATTAACCCATGAAACACCAGATGGAGATGCAATTGGAAGTAGCTTAGGAATGAAACTTGCTTTAGAAAAGTTAGGAAAAAATCCAGATTTAATTATGTCTAAATATGCAAGAACATTTGATTTTTTACCAAAAGCCGATGAAATACTATCTGAAAGTAATATAAAAACTTATGATTTGGCAATAAGCTTAGACTGTGCTACTTTAAAAAGATTAGATAATAAAGAATATTTTGAGAATAGCAAAAAAACAATTGTAATAGATCATCATGGAAGTAATAATATGTATGGAGATATAAATTATGTAAATCCAGTATCACCAGCATGTAGTGAAATCTTACTTAGTATGTTTTCTTATTATGGAATAAATGTAGATGAAAAAATAGGAACATGCTTAATGACAGGAATAATTACAGATACAGGTGGTTTACAATATCCTGCTACAACAGCAGATACTTTCGAATATGCTGCAGAATTACTTAGAAAAGGTGTTAATATAGCAGATATCTGTAAAAAGACTCTTCAAACTAGAACAAAAGCTAATTTTGAGTTGCAAAAAAGAGTGATGGATAGAATGGAAATTTTAGAAAATGGAAAGGTTGCTTTTTCTTATATTGATCAAAAAGATTTAGATGACGTAAATGCAGAAGAAGGAGATCATGAAGGATTAGTAAACATTGGAAGAAGTATTGAAGATGTTGAAGTTTCCATATTTATTAGGCAAAAAGATAACGAAAATGCTTATAAAGTTTCTATGCGTTCAGGAGAATATGTTAATGTTTCTGATGTATGTTTAATGTTTGGTGGTGGAGGACACCCAAGAGCAGCAGGAGCATTAGTTCAAGGAAAAGTAGAGCAGATTAAAGAAAAACTTTTAAATGAAGTAAGAAAATATTTATAGGAAATGTATCATTTGTTGAAAAACCAATAGTTGTGAATATATTTGCTTTATTAGTATAAAATTTATAAACTAGATTATAGAAGAAATAATCTAGTTTTTTGTTTTTGTTACTTTAAATATTTATATTTTTGTGATAAAATACTTTCTGCAAAGTATAAGGAGAAAGATTATGGATGGTATAATAATTGTAAATAAACAAAAAGGATGTACATCACATGATGTGGTAAATAGAGTAAAATGGATTGTGAAGGAAAAAGTAGGTCACACGGGAACGTTAGATCCTTTAGCTACAGGAGTATTGCCACTTTTAATTGGTAAAGGAACTTTGTGTTCAAAATACTTAATAAATCATGATAAAGAATATGAAGTATCTTTAAAGTTAGGTATAGCCACGAATACAATGGATGCAGAAGGAAAAGTTGTTGAAAAAAGAGAAGTAAAAGAGAGAGTCTTAGAAAAAAGTAATGTAGAAAAAATATTATCTAGTTTTGTAGGAAAACAAAAACAAGAGCCACCAATGTATTCTGCAATAAAAGTAGCTGGAAAGAAACTATATGAATACGCAAGAAGAGGAGAAAAGGTAGAAGTTCCTAAAAGAGAAATAGAAATATATAGTATAGAATTAATTGGAATAAATAAGATAAGTAAAGAAATAGAATTTAAAGTAAATTGTTCAAAAGGAACATATATAAGAAGTTTATGTGTTGATATTGCTAAAAAAATGGAGACAGTAGGATATATGTCAGATTTACAAAGGTTAAAAGTAGGTGAATTTAATATAAAAAATTCAATTGTAATAGATAATAGTATAGACAAAAAAAGTCTTGAAAACCATATAATAACAATTGAAGAATTATTTAAGGATAAAGAAGAGATAGAATTAAACTCTAAGAATTTAATGTTGTTTTTAAATGGTGTAAAAATAAATAATGAAAAAAAAGAAGGAATTTATAGAATATATTCATCCAATAAATTCATAGGTTTAGGAGTAATAAAAAATGGATTATTAAAAAGAGATATAATATTATAGTTATAAATAAAAAATCACTTTCATATATTTAAATAAAAATATATTAAGGAGTGATTTTTTTGTACTATATTCAAGAAAGTGACAAGCCTATTTTGGTAAACAAAATATTTAATATGCTGGAGGTTGTAGATGATAAAATACTATTACCAATAAGTGGAGAAAATGTAGTTGATGTAAAAAAGTCAATGATTTTAGTTAGAAAAATTAAAAGAATTTTAGATAAAACAGGTTGCAAAAAAGTTATTTTAAGTAAAAAAATAAAAGAACAAGTAAATATTGTAAATACCATAAAAGAAAGTTCAATAGACATAATAGATGGAAAATGGTTGTTTTCAGTACTATCTAGTAGAGTATTAGATTATATAACTATAAAAGGAAAATTAAAAAAAGAAGAAATAAATATTAGTATATTAGTAAAAGGTGATGTGAAAGATTATATAATTGAAAACATAAAAAACATAATAAGTACATATAAAAATATTAATATAGTAACAACTAATATTGGAAAATTTAGAAATTTAGAAAAAGAAATATTAGAAAAACAAGGAAGTATGATAACAATAACAAATAATAAGAAAAAAAGTCTTATAAGGTCAAAAATTATATTGAATGTAGATTTTACAAATGAAGAAATAAATAAATATAATATACCAGATGAAGCAATAATTGTGAATTTAAAAAATAATGTAGAAATAAATAGAAAAAGATTTAATGGATTAAATATAAATGATTATGAAATAGAATTTCAAGATAGCGAAGAATTTGATTATGATAAACATACCTTATATGATCAAAAAGATATATATGAATCATTAATATATAAGAAACAGCCATTTGAATATATAGAAAGAAAAATAAAAACAGATAAAGTAAAAATTGTAAAATTAATAGGACAAAGAACATCTCTATAATTTCTTAAAATTTTATAAAAAGCTTTCCTTTTTTCCTAAAATATAATATAATGTATTTGATTTTGAAATTGGCAAGGAGGTAAGAATATGCCAGATAGTAGTAATAGTAGAAGTAAAAATAGTAAAACAAATAAAAGAAGACCTCAAAATTCACAAAGTAAAAGAAAACCAACAACGAAGAGAAAGACTAATGTAACAAATAATAAAGCAAAAAATCAAAATGTGAAAAGAAAAAAGAATGGTAAAAAAGGAATAAATCCTAAAATAAAAACAGCATTGAAAATAGCTGTTATAATGTTTCTATTATTATGCGTAATAGGTGCAGGAATTATAGCAGGAATATTTTTTGGATTATTTGGAGATGATTTCGAAATTACGCAAGAAGAACTTCAAGTTGGTTCAGCAAATTCAGTAGTGGTAGATGCAAATGGTGCTGTAATTGCAAACCTTAGTGGAGACGAGAAAAGAAAAGTCATAACATTAGATGATATGTCTGAATATTTGCCAGATGCATATGTAGCAATAGAAGATGAAAGATTTTATTCACATAGTGGTGTTGATTGGTGGAGAACAGCTGGAGCTATTTTCAATACTATATTTAAAGGTGGATCAAGCTATGGAGGAAGTACAATAACTCAACAATTAGTAAAAAATATAACAAATGATGATGAAACAGAAGGATTAGCAGGTATATATAGAAAAATAAGAGAATGGGCAAAAGCATATCAAGTAGAAAGAATGATATCAAAAGATCAAATACTAGAATTATATTTAAACATTTTATATGTAGGTGGAGAAGGAAATTTACATGGAGTAGAATTAGGAGCAGAATATTATTTTAATAAATCTGCAAAAGATTTGACATTAGCAGAATGTGCATTTATGGCAGGTATAAATACATCACCATCAACATATAATCCATTTGATGAATCTACAGATAATACAGAAAGAATAAACAACAGGACAAAAACAGTATTAGCTAAAATGCTTGAATTAGAATTTATAAGCCAAGAAGAATATGATGATGCAATAGCAGAAGTAGATAATGGTTTAGCATTTTCAAAAGGAGATGTATCAACATCATCTAATTATTCTTATCATACAGATGCGGTACTAGAACAAGTAATCACTCAAGTAATGGAAGAAAAAGGAGTATCAAGGCAGATAGCAGAAAACTATGTATATAGTAGTGGGCTTACTATATATTCAACAGTAGATACAAGCATACAAGAAAGAGTAGAAGAAGAATATCAAAAAGAAACATATATTGTAAGCGGTAAAGAAACAGATAGTGAAGGTAATTTAATAAATGAACATACACAATCGGGAATGGCAATTATAGATTATAAAACAGGGCAAGTAGTTGCTATTGCGGGTGGACTAGGAGAAAAAGAAGGATCCGGATGGAATAGAGCAACACAAATGAAAAGGCAACCAGGTTCAGCTATAAAAATAATTGCTGATGTAGCACCAGCACTAGAAGAAGGTATTATAACATTAGCTACACGCTATATGGATGAAAAAACAGACTTTGGTAATTATATACCGAAAGATGATGACGAATATGATAATAAATCAATGGAAATAAGAGAATTTATAAAAGTATCTAAAAATGTACCAGCAGTTAAAATAATGAGAGAATTAACCCCAAGTACTGCAATAGAATATTTACAAAAAATGGGATTAGAATCATTAGATGAAGAACAAGATAATATGTTAGCATTAGCAATTGGTGGTATGACAAACGGAGCTAGTCCACTAGAAATGGCAGCAGCATATGGAACAATAGCAAATGGTGGAGTTTATATAACACCAACATTCTATACAAAAGTAGTTGATTCAAATGGAAATACTGTTTTAACACCAAACCAAGAAGAAACAAGAGTATTTTCAGAACAAACTGCATATCTAGTACAACAAGTTGCAATGGAACCAACAAAAAGTGGAGGAACAGCAACATATTGTGCAATATCAGGAATGGATGTTGCAGCAAAAACTGGAACAACTGATGATAGTTATGATAGATGGCTTTGTGGATTTACTCCATATTATGCAGCAGCAACATGGTTTGGATATGATAATAACGAAGAAGTAACAGGATTTAGTAGGAATCCAGCGGGACAAATTTGGTCCGCTATTATGACAGATATACATGCAGATTTGGAGGATGCAACTTTTGATAAACCGAGTGGAATAGTAGAAGAGACTGTATGTAGAACAACAGGATGTTTAGCAACAACAGGATGTACAGATACTTATACAGAAATATTTGCATCTAATAATTTGCCAGATACATGTCAGGGACATGGAAGTCAATTGATATGTTCTGAGTCTGAAAAAGTAGCAACAGAATATTGTGCTGAATATTGTACAGTAACAACAAATTATTATGGAGCAGTATTACCAAAAGAACAATTAAATTTATGGACTTCATTAGCTGGTAATAATACATCTTCGGGAACTAAAATAACTGAAATATGTAGTATTCATACCTCATCAAAAGTAGAAGAGATAGAAGAGATAGAAACACCAGTTAATAATACTACTATAACAAATTCTAATACAACGACAGGAGGAAACACGACAGGAACAGGAAATACAACAGGAGGTTCAAGTGGAGGTTCTTCAGGAGGAAGTGGATCTTCAGGAGGAAGTACTGGAGGAGGTACTGATGACGATACAGAAGAATCTACGACTCCAGGAGAAAACACAGGAGAAGGAGACGGAAGCCAGACAGAATAATTAATTCTATAAAATGCCAAGTTATCTTGGCATTTTATAAAAGGAAAGGAGAAAAACTATGGATATATTTTTTTATAATACATTAACAAGAAAAAAGGAAATTTTTAAGCCTATTAATGAAAAGGAAATTAAAATATATTCATGTGGACCAACAGTATATAAAGATGCAACAATAGGAAATATAAGAACAAACATATTTCAAGATGTATTAAGAAGAGTTTTACGATATAATGGATATAAAATAATACATGCAATGAATATAACAGATGTAGGACATTTAGTTTCTGATGGAGATGAAGGAGAAGACAAAATGATAAAATCAGCAAGAGAAGAACATAAATCTCCTGAAGAAATTGCTGAATATTATACAAAATTATTTTTTGATGATTTAAAAGATTTAAATATAGAAACACCTGAAATTGTATGTAAAGCAACAGACCATATAAAAGAAATGCTTGAATATGTAAAAGTATTAGTAGAAAAAGGTTATGCTTACGAAACATCTACAGCAATATATTTTGATGTATCAAAATTAGATAAATATCCAGTTCTTTCTAACTTAAATGTAGAAGATCAAAAAGCAGGTGCAAGAGTAGAAATTGATCCAGAAAAAAGAAATGCATATGATTTTGCAGTTTGGATAAAAGCACCTGAAAATCATTTAATGAAATGGGATAGTCCATGGGGACCAAGTTATCCAGGATGGCATATTGAATGTTCAGCAATGGGACAAAAATACTTAGGAGAACAATTTGATATTCATACAGGAGGAATAGATTTAATTCCAACACATCATGAAAATGAAATAGCACAAAGTAAAGGGTATTGTGGAAAAATTCCAGCTAATTACTGGTTGCATGGTGAATATTTATTAATAGACGGTGGAAAAATGTCAAAAAGTTTAGGAAATGTTTATCTAATAAAAGATATCATAGATAGAGGATATAATCCATTATCATTTAAATTATTTAGTTATTCATCTCATTATAGAAACAAACTAAACTTTACATGGGATGGAATGGATGCAGCTGATAAGTCTTTAGAAAGATTAAAAAATGGTTATAAATTACATTTAAATGGAACAGAAAATGTAGAAGATGAGATTATAAATAATTATGAAGAAAGATTTCACAGGGCAATTAATGATGACTTAAATATGCCACTTGCTATGAGTGTTGTTTGGGAAGTTATACGTAATGAGAAGAAATCTCCTAAATTTGCAAAACTTTTATTAAAGTTTGATACAGTTTTGGGACTTAAGATTGATGAAAAAGAAGAAATAAAAGAAGAAATACCTCAAGATGTATTAAAATTGATAGAAGAAAGAAAAATTGCAAGAAACAACAAAGATTGGGTTAAATCAGATGAAATAAGAGATTTAATAAATAGTAAGGGTTACAATGTAAAAGATACAAAAGAAGGTACAGAAGTGACTAAAATATAGATAGAAGTTTTGGCTTCTATCTTTTTTTGTTTTTTATACTATATTTTGTATTGTATTTTTTAGAACAATGTATTATAATTCTAATTATGAAAAAAATATAGATAAATAGGAGGAAAAACAATGTCTGTATTATTACCAGGTGGAGCGGGATATATTGGAAGCCATACTGCTGTGGAATTATTAAATGCAGGTGAAGAAGTTATTATAATAGATAATTTTTCAAATAGTAAACTAGAAGTATTAGATAAAATAAAAAAAATTACAGGAAAAGATTTTAAATTTTATCAACTTGATTATTTGGATAGAAAAAAACTAGAAAAAGTATTTGAAGAAAACAAAATAGACGCAGTATTAAATTTTGCAGGGTTTAAAGCAGTAGGAGAATCTGTTGAAAAACCTTTAGAATATTATCATAATAATATAACAGGATGTTTAATTCTCCTAGAGACAATGAAAAAGTATAATGTTAAAAAATTTATATTTAGTTCATCTGCAACTGTATATGGTGAACCTGAAAAAATACCATTAACAGAAGAATGTAAAACAGGAGGAACTACAAATCCATATGGTACATCTAAATTATTTATAGAGCAAATATTGAAAGATTTATATAAATCAGATAATACTTGGGATATTTGCATACTTAGATATTTCAATCCAGTTGGTTCACATGAAAGTGGATTAATTGGAGAAGAGCCAAAAGGTGTTCCTAATAATTTAATGCCATATGTAGCAAGAGTAGCAGCTGGAACATTAAAAGAATTGTCAGTATTTGGTAATGATTATGATACTCCAGATGGAACAGGAGTTAGAGATTATATACATGTAGTAGATTTAGCAAAAGGACATGTATGTGCGTTAAATAAATTATATAAAGAAGAAAATGGATTATTTATTTATAACTTAGGAACAGGGAAAGGATATAGTGTTTTAGATATGGTAAAAGCTTTTGAAAAAACTACAGGAAGAAAAGTACCATATAAGATAGCACCAAGAAGAGCAGGAGATATTGCAATATGCTATGCAGACCCTAAAAAGGCAAGAGAAGAACTAGGATGGGTTGCAACTAAAACTTTAGATGATATGTGTAAAGATTCATGGAATTATATTGAAAAGAAAACAGAAATCTAAAAAATTTAGTTTATTAACTTTTAAAAATTTTACTCATATAATTGCAGAAGAACATAAGAAAAATTTAAGGAGGATTTTATAATGAAAAAATTAGTGTTGGTAAGACATGGACAAAGCCAGTGGAACTTAGAGAATAAATTTACAGGATGGACAGATGTTCCTTTATCAGAAAAAGGAATAGAAGAAGCAAAAGAGGCGGGAAAAGCATTAAAGGAAAAAGGATTTCATTTTGATTTAGCTTTTTCATCTGTGTTAAAAAGAGCAGAAGATACTTTATATTATATCTTAAAAGAAATGGAAGAAGAAAATATAAAAGTAAAAAAGAGTTGGAAATTAAATGAAAGACATTATGGAGCTTTACAAGGATTAAATAAAGATGAAACAAGAGAAAAATATGGAGCAGAACAAGTATTGTTATGGAGAAGAAGTTCTAATGTAAGACCACCAGAACTAGAAGTAACAGATCCAAGATATCCAGGTAATGACCCTAAATATAAAGATTTAAAAGAAGATGAATTACCTAGAACAGAAAATTTAATAGATACTATCAAAAGAGTTATAGAATACTGGGAATCTGATATTAAACCAGAATTAGAAAGTGGAAAAGAAATAATAATTGCAGCACATGGAAATAGTATAAGAGGTTTAATGAAATATCTAGATAATATATCAGATGAAGATGTTATAAAACTAGAAATAGAAACAGGAAATCCTATATGTTATGAATTAGATGAAAACTTAAAACCAATAAGACATTACTATGTAAAATAAAAGTTTAAAGAGTAGAATTTATAGAAATTTTACTCTTTTTCTGTTATAATATTTATCAGAATAATATTCTTCGTGTTTTTATAGTAGTTTTTCAAGTTCATCTATATGTTATATGTAAAAAAAGTTAAAAAAAAACTTGACTTAGAGTACACTTTAAGTGATATATATATTATATGTAAAAACATCTTGTAATAAATTCAGAGAGAAAAGATTGGATTAATGAAGATATCGAAAGATAATTATTTATAGAAATAGGGGGTATGAACTATGAAAAAACAAACAGCAGGGCGTGATAGATTAGGAGATTTAGCACCTAAATTTGCAGAATTAAATGATGATGTATTATTTGGAGAAGTATGGGCAAGAGAAGATAAATTATCTTTAAGAGATAGATCAATGATAACAGTAACTGCATTAATGACAAAAGGGATATTTGATAATTCGTTAAAAAGCCATTTAATAAATGCTAAGAATAACGGTATAACAAAAACAGAAATGGTTGAAATGATAACACATTTGGCATTTTACTGTGGATGGCCAAATGCGTGGGCAGTATTTAATATGTTAAAAGATGTATATGGAGATAAAGAAAGTGCAAGTGAACATGGAGGAATGTTTGGAATGGGAGAACCAAATACAGCATTTGCACAATATTTTATTGGAAATTCTTATTTAAAACCATTAGCAAAAAGTGAAGAATCAAAAATATCCATAGCAAATGTAACATTTGAACCAGGATGTAGAAATAACTGGCATATCCATCATGCAAAATCAGGTGGAGGACAAATGCTGATTTGTGTAGAAGGTGAAGGATGGTATCAAGAAGAAGGAAAACCAGCACAAAGCTTACATCCAGGAGATGTAGTAATAATTCCAGCAAATGTAAAACATTGGCACGGAGCAAAAAAAGATAGTTGGTTTAGCCATTTAGCAGTAGAAGTACCAGGAGAAGAGACGTCTAATGAGTGGTTAGAGCCTGTAGATGATGAACAATATAGCAAGTTATAATAACTAAGAAGTAATCTTATTAAGAAGAAGGAGATAGTTATGACAATAGCAGAAGTAAGTAAAAAGTATGATTTGACGCCAGATACAATAAGATATTATGAAAAAGAAGGGTTAATCCCAAGAGTTCCAAGAAATAAAAGTGGTATAAGAGATTTTAATGAAAATTCTTGCAGATGGATAGAATTTGTAAAATGTATGAGAAATGCCCGGATTATCAATAGAAATATTAAGTAAATATGTAAAATTAATGAGTGAGGGACCAGGGACAGCAAAAAAAAGAAAACAATTGATGGTAGATCAAAGAGAAATTTTATTAAAAAAACAAAAAGATATAAATGAAACTATAGATAAAATAAATTATAAGATAGAGTTATATGATGAAATTCTCGAAGGAAAAAGAAAAGATTTTATGATAGAGCCTTAATTTTTTGAATAATTAAATATAATATATTAAATAAACATATTTTTTAATAAAAAAGAATAGTTTTTGAAAAAAGACTATTCTTTTTTATTATTTTATGATATAACAAAAAGTATATGAAAAATATGTTTTTTAGGAGGAACAATGAAAGAAGAAAAATATAAAGGATTAACTTCTGAAGAAGTAGAAAAATTAATAAGTAAAGGAAAAGTAAATGCAAGTGATAATAATAATTTGAAATCAAATTGGCAAATAGTAAAAGATAATGTATTTACATTATTTAATTTATACAATTTAATAATAGCAGTAGCACTATTATTAGTTGGAGCATATACAAATACATTTTTCTTTTTAATCATTACAATAAATGTATTAATTGGAATAATTCAAGAAATTCATGGAAAGAATTTAGTTAAAAAATTATCAATCTTAACTGCATCTAAAACAACAGTAATAAGAGATGGAAAAGCACAAGAAATAGAAATAGAAAAAGTTGTTTTAGGAGATACAATTATATTACAACAAGGAGACCAAATACCATCAGATAGCTATGTAATAGATGGTGAAATAGAAGTAAATGAAGCACTTCTTACAGGAGAATCAGACTTGATAGAAAAAAAACAAGAAGATAAGCTGCTTTCAGGAAGTTATGTGGTTTCTGGTAAATGCTATGCTATTGTTGAAAAAGTTGGAGAAGATAATTTTGCTAATCAAATAATAAGTGCAACTAAAAAACATAAAGACAATAATTCAGAATTAATTAATTCTATGAAAAAGGTTACAAAATTTACAAGTTTTGTAATAATACCAGTTGGAATAATTTTATTTATACAAGCTTATTTTATAAGAGAAACCATACTTCCAGAGTCTGTTATTGCAACAGCTGCAGCACTTCTTGGAATGTTACCTAAAGGTCTAGTATTATTAATTACAATAGCACTAGAATCAGGTGTAATTAAGCTTGCTAAAAAAGAAGTATTAGTACAAGAATTATATAGTATAGAATCTTTAGCTCATATTGATACAATTTGTTTAGATAAAACTGGAACAATAACACAAGGAAAGATGAGGGTTTCAGAAATTAAAATATATGATGAAAATATTATGCCAAAACCTTTTAATGATATGATGGTAGCCTTTGTAAATGGAATGGATGACACAAATTCAACATTTAAAGCATTAAAGAAGCACTTTAAAGGTGATATAAATTATGAAAAAATAGATAACGTACCATTTTCATCAGAAAGGAAATGGAGTGCAATTTCTTTTAAAGAAGAAGGCTCTGTAATAGTAGGTGCACCTGAGAGACTCTTTGAAAAATCTGATAAAGAAATGCCAGAAAAAATAGTTGAATTACAAAAAGGAGGAAAAAGAGTCTTAGCAATAGGATATTCTAAAGAAGTGATTAAAGATGATGAACTACCAAGATTAGATGTAGTTGCATCTGTAATATTAGAAGACCCATTAAGAAGAAATGCAAAAGAAATGTTAGGATATTTTAAAGAGCAAGGTGTAGATGTTAAAATCATTTCTGGAGATAATGCACTTACTGTATCAAATATAGCAAAAAGAGCAGGGTTAGAAGATTATGATTCATATATAGATTTATCAACAATTAGTACAGATGCTGAAATAGTAAATTTAGTTGATAGATATAGTATTTTTGCAAGAGTTTTACCACATCAAAAAAGTATTATTGTAAAGGCACTTCAAGCTAAAAACCATAAAGTCGCAATGACAGGCGATGGAGTAAATGATGTTATAGCACTTCGTGAATCAGATTGTAGTATAACTCTACCAGATGCTTCAGATGCTGCAAAGCAAGTATCTCAAATAGTTCTTCTAAATTCGGATTTTAGTGTATTAAAAGATGTATTAATGGAAGGTAGACGTGTTGTAAATAATATAACAAATGTTGCTAGAATATTCTTTATTAAAACAATATATTCAGTACTATTATCATTATTCTGTATAATAACAAATACAGCTTTTCCATTTATACCAATTCAAATAACATTAATAGACTTAGTAATTGAAGGTTATACATCATTCTTTATTACGTTTGAGAAAAATAAAAAACCAATTACAGGAGCATTTTTACCGACGGCACTCACAAATGCAGCACCTTTTGCTATTGTAATTATGTTTAATATAATTATTTTAACTATTATGGGAAATGTAATGTTAATAGAAGCAGGTACATTAACAACTATGATGTATATATTAATAGGTTTTGTAAGTATTTTAGCAGTGCAAGAAGTTTGTACACCATTTACAAAAGTTCATACATTTTTATTTACAACTACAGCAATAGGATTTTATTTAGCAGCATTTTTATTCCATAACCTACTTGAATTATCATCAGTACCTAGACAAGAGATAATTATTACACTAGTTTTAGCAGTAATTAGTTATGTGCTTATACATATAAAAAGAAAAGTTTATAAAAGAAAACAAATTACTTAAAAGATAGGAGAGATTCTATCTTTTTATTATGAAAAAAATTGATTTTCAAGGGAGTTATTCAAAATCCTTAAATTTATTAGATGACTTAGTTGTGAATTTTCTATGTGATTAATTAAGAATTAAAAATGATAATTGTTGAATAATTACCCTTTTTTTGGTATTATTATATAAATTTATTATGGAGATAAAAATGGAAAATATATTAATTGTAGAAGATAATACTGATATTCATAAATTAATTAAGGAACTTTTAGAAAAAGAAAAGTATAATGTTTTTAGTTCTTATTCTGGAACAGAAGCTTTAATGTTAATTGAAAAAGAAAATTTGAATCTTATTTTATTAGATTTAATGCTTCCTGGATTAAATGGTGAAGAAATAATAAATAAAATTAAGGATATTCCAATAATAGTAATAAGTGCAAAAATGTCAGAAGAAGATAAAATAAATGCGTTGTTAAGTGGAGCAAATGATTATATTGTAAAACCATTTATACCTCAAGAATTATTAGCAAGAATAAAAGTACAACTAAGAATAAATAAGGGAAGAAATATAAATAAGAAATTAGAATATAAAGATATGTTATTAGATGAAAATAAGCATATATTATGTTTAAAAGAAAAAGAAATTCATTTAACAAAAACAGAATTTGCAATAATGAAACAATTGCTATTGAAACCAAATCAGGTTGTAACAAAGTCACAGATTTTAGATAAAATAATAAATGATACTTTAGACTGTGACGAAAATTCTTTAAAAGTTCATATAAGCAATATAAGAAAGAAAATAAGGAATATTACAAATGAAGAGTATATAGAGTCTGTATGGGGAATAGGATTTAAAATTGGTAAATAATCTTAACAAAATCTTTACATTTTTCTTAACCGATTTCTTAACTTTTTTATAATAAAATAAGTTTGAAAGGAGAAGGTTATGGAATATATATTAGAAACAAATAATCTCAGAAAAGATTATAAAGATTTTAAAGTATTAAACGAATTAAATATTCATATTAAAAAAGGTTCTATATATGGACTAATTGGAAAAAATGGAGCAGGAAAAACGACTTTAATTAGAATAATTTGTGGCTTACAAAGACCAACAAATGGAAGTTATTATATTTATGGGGTAGAAAATACAGATAATAAGGTTACTAAAGAAAGGCAAAGAATAGGTGCAATAATAGAATCACCTTCAATTAGATTAGAAATGTCAGCAGAAGATAATTTATTAGAACAGTGTAAAATTATAGGTATTACTAATTTTAATAATGTGAAAAATATATTAAAATTAGTAGGACTATCAAATACTGGAAAAAAGAAAGCGAAAAATTTTTCTTTAGGAATGAAGCAAAGACTTGGTATAGCAATATCATTAGTGGGGAATCCAGACTTTCTTATTTTAGATGAGCCAATTAATGGATTAGACCCAGAGGGAATAATTGAAATAAGAGAGCTTATTTTAAAACTTAATAAAGAAAAGAAAATAACTTTTTTAATATCTAGTCATTATTTAGATGAGTTATCAAAAATTGCAACAGATTATGGTTTTCTAAATAAAGGAAAAATAATAAAAGAGATAAGTAAAAAAGAATTACAAGAAAATTCTAAAAAAAGAATTGAAATAAAAGTAAGCAATATTAAAAATGTAGTATGTTATTTAGAAGAAAAAAATCTCCCTTATGAAGTTGTTTCAGATTGCATTATAAATATATATGAATCAGTAAGTATCTCAGAACTTGCAATTGAACTTTCCAAAAAAGATTGTGTGATAAAAGAATTTAAGGAAAAAGAAGAAACACTTGAAAATTATTATATAAATCTAATTGGAGGAAATAGAAATGAGTAAATTATTAAATGCAAGTTTTTGGAGATTAAAGAAAAATAAAATTTTTTGGGGAGTAATAATAATAACTTTAGTAATAGCATCTTTTATGCTTATTACTAGATATTTAGACGAAGTAAGATATAATGAATATAATATTCAATCAAACACGATTGATAGTTTGTTTATTAAATTTATTAATATTATAGGATTTTTAATTGCTATATTTACAAGTTTATTTGTTGGAACAGAATATTCTGACGGAACGATAAGAAATAAAATAATAGTAGGACATAGTAGAAAAAATATATATCTATCAAATTTGATAGTAAGTATTGTAGTAGGAATAACATTAGAACTTATATATTTATTTATGATTTCTATAATTGGAATACCTTTATTTGGAAATATACAGATGCAAATAAATGAATTTTTGATAGTTATATTAGATATGATAATGATAACAGTTGTATTTTCGTCAATTTTTAATTTTATATCTTTGCTATGTTCTAATATAACTATGTCAACAGTAGGGTGCTTGTTATTAATTTTAGTGATGTATGTAATTGTAATGGCTTTATCAGAAACTGCAAATAGTAAAGAATTTTTACAAAATCAAACAATAGATGAATATGGAAATGAAAAAATAGAAACAACATATAATGAAAATTATCCGGGAGATATACCAAGAAATATATGTAAAACAATAATTAATATAATTCCAACAGGACAAGCAATGGAATTATCTTCTACAAGTATGGAATATGACGAAATAAAATTTTTTCCATTATATTCTTTAGGAGTATTTATATTAATTAATAGCTTAGGAGTATATTTATTTGATAAAAAAGAGTTAAGATAGGAGGATTATATTTTGATATTACTTAGTTTAATTATTGTTTTCCTTAGTTTTATATTGATTTTTATAATAATTAAACTATATTTAATGAAAAAATCAGTTAAAGAAATAAGAGATTCTTTAAATAGAATACTAAATTCAGATACTAATAATGTAATTACAATATCATCAAATAACAAAAAGATAAAAGAATTAGTAAATGACATAAATGAAGAACTTATGGCTTTAAGAAAGCAAAGAATACAGTATGAAAATGGAAACCAAAAATTAAAAAATACTTTGACAGACATATCTCATGATATGAGAACTCCTCTTACTGCTATTATGGGATATGTTGATTTATTGAAAGATGATATTGAAAAAGATAAGAAAAAAGAATATGTAGAAATTATAGAAAGAAAATCAATTGAGTTAAAATGTCTTACTGACAATTTATTTGACTATTCAAAAGCAATTGACATGGGAAATAATATAAATAAAGAAAAATGTTGTATAAACAAAATATTAGAAGAAAGTTTAGTTGAGTTTTACAGTATATTTAAAAGTAAAAATATTAATCCTAAAATAAATATATGTGAAGAAAAAATATATAGGAAATTGAATGAGAATACAATAAAAAGAGTATTTGAAAATATACTATCCAATATTTATAAATATTCAATTGGAGACTTTAAAGTAGAACTTAAGAAAAATGGAGAAATTATATTTTTAAACAAAACAAAAAATTTAGATATGGTAACAGTAAACAAATTATTTGATAGGTATTATACAGTCGAAAATGTAAAAAAATCATCAGGAATTGGATTATCAATTGCTAAACAATTAGTAGAATTAAATGGTGGTAAGATTTTTGCTAAATACAAAAATGGATATTTAAGTATAGTGATTGATTTTTAAGCATTTTCAAAACTTACCTCTGGAACTTCATATTTTTCTACAAAAGAGTAATCTTAGTTACAGTTGTTTTTTTACTTGGTATTTTAATATACAAATAAAAAAAGTTTACAAAAATTTAAGAATGCAGGTATTTTTAATGTTTATAGTGTATTTTATTTTTTTGGATACTTGTAATTATTGATACAACTAAGTTTGAATGCTGTTTAAAAATTTATATCTTTATCCTGTTTTTGGCAATTTTCGTTTTTATGATGATTAAGATTCATGTAAAATTATCGTATAATAAAAGTGATACAGTTTATGCTTAAAGTATCAAAAGCTTATACAGTAATAAATATTACTGTGCTATTTCAGAAAACAAGCGAAAGTGAGTATTTTTGTATAGGTGCTTTTAGTTTTAAAATAAGGCAATATTATAAATTAAAAGATATATGGTATGGAAAGGTTATATAAGTATTGATAAATAAAGGGAATTATGATATTATCAAAATATATTTAAATAGATATGAAGATATAAAAAAGGAGAAATAAAAATGTCATTGGAAAAAGCAAAAAATTATTTAAAAAAATTTGGATTAGAAGATAGAGTTATGGAATTTTCTGTTTCATCAGCTACTGTTGGAGAAGCGGCAAAAGCGGTGGGATGTGAAGAAAAAGAGATTTCAAAAACATTATCATTTATAGTAGATGATAAACCAATATTAATTGTAGTTGCAGGAGATTGTAAAATAGATAATAGTAAATATAAAGCTGAATTTCATAAAAAAGCTAAAATGATACCATTTGATGATGTAGAAAAATTAATTGGTCATGGTGTTGGTGGAGTTTGTCCATTTGGTATAAATGAAGGGGTAGATGTATATTTAGATAATTCTTTAAAAAGATTTAAAGTAACATATCCTGCTTGTGGAAGTTCTAATAGTGCAGTTAAATTAAGTTTAGAAGAATTAGAAAAAACATCTAATTATAGAAAATGGATAGATGTTTGTAAATATTAATGTTAAAATAGAAAATATATTAATGTATTAGATTATTGATATAAAAGTAGTGATTTGTAGGGGGATATATGATAATTAATAGCGAAAGAATAATTTTAAGAAGTTGGAAAGATGAAGATATAGAAGATTTATTAGAAGGATTAAATAATATAAATGTTTCAAGATGGTTAGCAAGTGTTCCATATCCTTATACAAAAAAGGATGCGAAAGAATTTATAGCTTATGCTAAACTATCAGAAGAAAAGTCAAAAAATATTATGTTAGCAATTGTTTTAAAAGAGAACAATAAGGTTATTGGAGGAACTTCAATACAAAATATAAATAAAAAAGACGGAACAGCTACTGGTGGTATATGGATTAATGAAAAATACCAGAAAAATGGTTATGGTGTGGAAGCTTTTAGTACAAGAGCAAAGTATTGTTTCGAAATATTAGGTTTAAGAAGATTAGAAAATGGATATTTTGCAAATAACGAGAAATCTATGAAAATGCAAGAAAAACTAGGATACAAATATGAGGGGATACGAAGAAAAAAATACTTATGTTTAGCAACTAATGAATATATTGATGAATACATTACAGGGTTATTAAAAGAGGAGTTTATTGAAATTAATTGATAATTAAAAAAACTGCTTATGCAATATTAAAAGGGATAGAAAAATATGAAAAAAATAGTATATATAGATTATGACGGAACTTTAAAAAATGATAAAGGAGAAATAAGTCAAAGAACTAAAAAAGCAATTAAAGATTTTACCGAATCAGGAAATTATATAGTTTTATGCACTGGGCAACCAAGATATTTTGCCGAAAAAATTAGTAAAGAAATAGGATGTGAGAGTTTTTTTATATCATCTAATGGTGCTGAAATATATAATAATAAGGACAAAAAAATAATAAAAATTGTTTCTATAGAAAATATTGATTTTATAAAAATATATAAATATACGAAAAAGAACGATATTAGAATTGTTGCAGTTTCAGATGACAGAGAATTTGTAACTAAAGAATTAAAAAATAAAAATCAATATATGATACCAGAAAATAATATGGAAACATTTTTAAAAGAGTATACCATAAAGCAAGTAATGCTTATTTCAAATGATAGTAACAAAATTGCAAAAGCAAAAGAAGAGTTAACCAAAAACAGCAAGTCTATTACAATCCTAAATGAATCTGACGATGAAAAAGCCCCTTGGGTAGTTTTTGGAAATTCTAAAGCATCAAAAGGAGAAGCAATAAAATACCTAACAAGTTATTTAGGAGAAACATTGGATAATACAATTGCTATTGGAAATGGAAATAATGATATTTCAATGTTTAAAGTTGTCGGAAAAAGTGTTGCAATGGAAAATGCAGAACATGACATTAAAAATATAGTAGACATTATCACTACTTCAAATAATAATGATGGTGTAGCACTATTTCTAGAAAGGTTATTAAAAGAGAATTAATATATAATACCATATAAAACTTAATATAACATAACTTAAAAGAAATTGATAAATAATATAGAAAGGATGAGATAAAATGAAGAAAAAATTAATTATTTTTGATGTTGATGGTACTATATGGGATAGTGAAAAGGATGTTTTTTTAGCATTTAACCATACACTTAATGAGAATGCAGGATTTGAAATTGGTAAAGAAGAGTTTCAAAAATTAGCAGGACTTTCATTAGGTAATATGTTTAAAAATGTACTTCCAGATGATAAGAAGCAACTGTCTGGCGAATATGAAAAAAAGTATAAACAGTACTATATAGATGAAGGACATTATACTGATGCAACGGATTTATTTGCAAATGTTAAAGAAACTATAGATTATTTTAAAAATGAGGGTTTTTTTATGGCAGTGGCATCAAGTAAACCAAAAAGAATATTAGATAAAATGATTAAACATTTTAATTTAGAGGGATTTAGTTATGTTTTAGGAACAGAAGAAAGTAATTTTAAGCATAAGCCAGATCCTGAAATTATAAATTATATTATTGATAATCTTAATGTTTCAAAAGAAGATGCTGTGATTGTTGGTGATAGTAAATCAGATATACTTGCTGGAAAAAATGCAAAAATAGATACTATTGCGGTTACATATGGATATGACAAACCAGAAAATCTGATGAAATTAGAACCAACTTATATGATTGACGAATTTAGTGAGTTATCTGAAATCATAGAATTAAATTATTAATTATAAAAATAGGATATTGTGAAATAGCTAATGGAAAAAGTAATTTGTATAAATTAGTAGAGAGGTTTTAATAAGTTATCAAATAAATTAAAGATAGGTGATATAATAGGAGTTATTGCTCAGGATAAAGTATTAAGATGATATATAGCAAATAATACACGAACTTTAAAGACTGTCCTAAAAGTTTTATTAAAATATTAACGGAGGAAAAATGAGAAAATTATTGTCAAATATTAAAAATTTAAAAACAAGAAAAAAAGTATTAATTAGTATAACATTGATTTTAGTAATTGTGATAGCAACACTATTACTAATTATGAATTTATCCAAAACGGAAGAAGTTGTACAAATGGAAGAAATGCCAGATATAAAAGTGGCAAATGTAACAGATGAGAATAT
>CAZQTH010000003.1:0-18389 GCA_964596175.1 uncultured Clostridium sp.
TAAAAGAATAATTGAATTGTGCAATAAATATAACTATACTCCAAATAGATTAGCTGAAATGTCTTATATTTCACCCTCTACTTTAAGAAGTATAATCAACAATCAAGTAAAAAATCCTAGCTCATTAATTGTTTATAAAATTTGTAAAACATTAAATATCACTTTAAAAGATTTTTATGATAACAATTTCTTTGATATGAAGAATATAGAAGATTAGAAAAAGAACATTTTTTGATTTTAAATGTTCTTATATATATATTAATTTTTTTATTTAATTTTCCATTTATATTGTTTTATTCTTTACGATTCTTGCAACTTCCTCAATTATAGTTTTATTTGTAAAAAGATACTTATCATATTCAAAACCAAAAACTCTTGAAAAATTTCTTTTAATTTTATAAAATTGAGCAGAAAAAACAAGCAAAGCATAAAACTATTGGTATAAAAGGGATACAAGCAACAAAAAATTGGGCAGCAAATTATCGAATATTAGAAAACTCTTGTTACCCAAAAGATACAAGCATTTTTACTTAAAATCAGAGTTAAAAGGCTTGTAATGCAGCATTATCAATACTTTCAAAAATTAATAGTTCCTTTTTAAATAAAAATAAATTCCAATATTCGGCAAAAAATACTTTTTGAGCATAAAAATTACAACTAAATCGATGAAACCGTTGATATACAAGGAGTATGAACAATATTTTTTCGAGTGCAAACGCTCCGAGCAAATTACGAGCAGAAGGAAAAAAAAACAGTAAAAAATGATAAAAAATGTTGAAAATATATTAAATAATAAAAAATGCTAAAATGCAGAAATATCAATAATTTTTATACTTTTGAATAAAAACAAAAAAAGCTGAAATTGGTTAAATTTCAGTTTTTTTTGTGCAGATGGCCAACACTAATCTTTTGAAAGGGTTGAGTTTCAAGTATTTTTCAAAATAAATCGAGCAAATTATGAGCAAGCTTTTATTAATATATAATGTTACAAAATGCTAAATTCTTGTTAATTGTTTCTTTGATTTTAACTATCTTATTATAATCTCTATTACAATGTATTGTGAGGAATAAAAGTATCAGGATTATATTTTTCTATTTTAGCCAAATTGTAAATATCTTTTTGTATTTTATATAACTCATTATTTCTTTCGATTTCAAAATATAAATTCCAACTATTATTAAAACTTTCCTTAACATTTACTCCTATTATTTTTAATTTAATTTCATCAATTTTGAAATTTTTAATTATTTCCGTAGTCTTATCTTTATCTTCAATATTCCATACTGTAAAAGTAAAATGATATGGCAATGTATCAACTTTTCTCTATCATTTCTCTGTCTTGTTACTAAATACTTTTATAAATTCCTCTTCTGATATTTCTTTTTGCTTTAATAAATAATCTACTACTTTAGTCATTTGCTCTTTATTTTCGTTTATTATATTACAAGCTTCTTTATAACATTCACTTAGTATGTTATTTATTTCTTCTTGTACTTTTACTGCTATCTCTCCTTCAGGATTTTTTATTTGTCCAAACCCTAGTTTAGACATTCCATATTTAGTTATCATGTTTCGAGCAATTGTTGTAGCTTTTTCTAGGTCTGATGTATTTCCATTTGCAAACTCTCCACAAAAGATTTCTTCTGCTGCCATGCCTGCCAAGCTTACTTTAATTTGTTTTAATAGAATAGATTTTGTTTTTACATATTCTCCTGCTGTTGCTTTATGTTCTACATATCCCAAAGTTCCAGCACCTTCTGGAATTATTGTTATAGTAATTATTCCCGGTGTTTTGTATAATTTATACCTTACTAATGCATGTCCAATTTCATGTATTGCTGTATTTTTTAGTGCGTCTTCTGATATTTCGTCTGGGTTTATCATATGTTCACCATTGAATAGGCTATCTGTTACTTCTTTTATTGTAGGTATATCTTCTTCTGTTATTGTCTCTATCTTTTTGGGTTTATTTTCTGCATGTTTAAGGATAATTGCTTGTAATACCTTGTCTACAAATCTACCATTTCCAATATTTTCTACATTGCAAAAATAATTCATTATATCAAATACTTTTTTCTTTGCATTCTCTTCTATGTTTAATTTACTTTTTTCTAACTTTTTGTACAAAATCTCACACATTTCTTCTCTGGTGTAATCTGGAAAGTCAAATATATACCCTATTCTTGAAGCTATGCTTGAATTCATATTTAAGAATTCTCCCATTTCTTTTTTATATCCTGCAAATATCACAATAAACTCTCCTTTGTGATCTTCCATTGCTTTTATTAGAGTTGATATTGCTTCTCCTCCAAAATCTTGTTTAGATTCACCTGCAAGAGAATATGCTTCATCTATGAATAAAATTCCACCTAATGCTTTTTCAACAATTTCTGCTGTTTTTGGAGCAGTTTGTCCTATATATTCTCCTATTAAATCTTTTCTTTCTACTTCTATTAATTTGTTTTCTTGTATTATTCCTGCATTATATAATATTTTTGCCATTATTCTCGCTATTGTTGTTTTTCCTGTTCCTGGATTTCCTGTAAATATCATATGCATGTTTTGACTTGGTAAGCTGATATTTTTCTTTTCAGCTTTTTTTATGAATTTTACGTAATTTTCAAATTCTTTTATTTTTACTTTTAAATCATTTAATCCTATTACACTTTCTAGTAATTCATCTGTTGTTTCTTCCGGATCTGTAGAATTATTTAAATCTCTAATGCTTGGTATATCGTTTACTTCAATCTTATTAACTGAATTTTCATTTATTGCATGTTTTAACACTGTTTCTTGAACCAATTTATCAATAAATCTTCCATTTCCAAAAGCTTTTCTCTGAAAAAAATATGCACATATTTTCTTTATTTCTGCATCACATTCTTTTCTACATTCAAATCCCATTTTTTTGATCTTTCTATAAAATATTTCAACTAATTCATCTGTATTATAGTCGGGGAAATCAAACTTATATCCTATTCTTGATGATATTCCTGGGTTTATATCTAAAAAGCTTTTCATTTCATCTTTATATCCAGCAAATATAACTACTAATTTATCTTTATGGTCTTCCATTGATTTTATTAATGTTGCAATTGCTTCCGTTCCAAAATCGTTTTTTAGTCCACTTGCAAGAGAATATGCTTCATCTATAAAAAGCACTCCTCCCATTGCTTTTTGTATCACTTCAGATGTTTTTTGTGCTGTTTGTCCTATATATCCTGCAACTAAGTCTTTTCTCTCTACTTCTGTTAGTTTATTTTCTTGAATAATACCCATATCAAATAGCATTTTTGCCATTATTCTTGCTATTGTTGTTTTTCCTGTTCCTGGATTTCCTGTAAATATCATATGCATGTTTGAATTTTCAAGTTTCAATCCTTCAGACTCAGCTTTTACTTTAAACAACATGTATTTTTCAAATTCTTTTACTTTTTCTTTTACTTTTTCTAGTCCAACAATGTTTTTTAATGCTTCATCTACAGTTTCTTTTTTGTATATATTATCTGGTAAAACAGCATCACCTTTTGAGTTACTATACATTGCAAGATACGATGCTAATTCTCTGTTTGAAAATGGAATAAAATTTTTATTTAAGCTAATATATTCCATAAATTGCTTCTTATATTCATATTCTTTATCTTTTATTTTATTAAAAATATCATTATTAAGATTTTTTAAATATAACTTAAATGCTTCTTCTAAATCAAACTCATGAAATTTAAATCTATAGTTTTGAAATATGTATTGGAGTTTTGGATTCAACATAAAAAATTCATCAACTTCTTCAGTGGTTGTGTCCAATATAATATAATTTAAATTTCCCATCTCCACTAACAAATTTAATACATGATTAAATTGTTTTTCTCTAGTAGTTGAATATCTCGTCTCAAGCTTTTTATAGTCATTTATAAACTCAGTTAAATCTGTTACTACATACAATTTTCTCTCTGCAATTTGTGTATATCTTACAGCTTCTTCTGTTTCATAAAAAACCCCATTAATATCTTTATATGTTTTATTCCACCCAGCTCCACACGTATATGAAGTATATGTATATGCATTTTCCGCAGCCATGTTGCGTAAACTGATTCTTTTATATTCTTTTTCATTTAACTTATTAGAATTATACAAAAATTCACTAATTTTTTCAATTAATTTAGTTTTTTCAAGATAATCATCACCTTCTAAAGTGCAATGCAGACTTTTTTGGTTAGGATTTTCTAATGTATATATTAATTCAGCAAATTTATCAATTTTTGACTCATATTTTTTTATATCTTTTAATAGCTTTACCGTATTTTTTTCTTTTTCTGCAATGTTTTTCTGAATTAACTCTTCTAGCTTCTTATCCATTTCTTCTTGATGTTCTTTATAATATTGTCTTTCTTGCTTGATTATGTCTTCCTGTCCTATTTCTTTTAAATATGATAATATACCTGAAATTGCAAAAGGACATCCCTGTAGTCTACACAGATATGAGCTACAAAGTTCAATTTCTTTGTCAGGATATCTTCTTAATATTTTCCACGTTCTTATATTTTTATTATCATTTTTTATTTTATTTAAGTTACCATACATAATCTTTAAATCATCACAAGAAAATGGAACATTTATTTCAACAAATTTCTCATTATCAATTAAGAATCTTGTCACATATACATATCCTCTATCTACAATTGTTTGGCAAAATTTATACATTTTATCTGGGATTGTTTTTAGTACATCACCAAATTTCCATTCGAAGGCAAAAACATCGTTTATGCCTTCAGTATTTTCTCTAAATTTTCTTCTATCTTCTAATTTTTCTTTTAATTGATTCTTATTTATTAAATATAATACGTAACCCGCAATATGTTTTGGACATTTTTGGAATTTACAATTAATACATATCCTATTAACAGTTAAGCTTTTCTCTAAGACGACTGCAGCTTTTTTTTCTAAGAAAATACCTTGTTTTTTATTTTTTATTTGGTTTATTAATTCTTCTGTAGTAGTATTAAGATTACAAACACTACTTAAATTGGTTTGTATTGTAATTTTTTCGTCTTTACATTCTAACGAAATTTGTGCATTAGATAATATTTCATATACTAATTCTAAACTCTTATCTGACACATGTCTTAAGCCATCTTTTTGCTCCCATTCGAAATCCAATTCCTGTTTATTTTCATAAGACTCTGCTAATTCAATTAGTTTTGTTTCTATATCTTTAACTTTTTCTTCTGTATCTCTTTCTTCCAAATCTTTTTCCATCACTTGTACACCACCTTATATGATTTTTTATGTTATTATATAATAACATCTATTTTTTGTCTACATGTTTTTTGTATGTTAGTCATGATATGGAAGGCTTACAAAGAATATTTTTTGAGCAGATGAATTGAGCAGATTTTGAGCAGAAGGAGAAAAAGCAGTAAAAAATGACAAATAATTTTAAAAATATAACGAATAACGAAAATAGCCGAAACACAGTAATACCAATACTTTTTAATAATTTTGAATAAAAATAAAAAAGCTGAAATTGGTTAAATTTCAGTTTTTTTGGTGCGGATGAAGGGACTTGAACCCCCACGCCATTGGCACTGGTTCCTAAGACCAGCGCGTCTACCAGTTCCGCCACATCCGCATATTAAAACTTAACAATAATTATATTAACACAAAGGTTTCATATTGTCAAGCAATTTTTATAAATTAAAATATAAAATAAGCCCTCCTATTATTGCTATTAAAAATCCTAATATTTTAAGTCCACTAGCCCCCTCATTTTGATCTCCAAAACTAAAGAACTTCTTTGTAATTATTCTTGCATCATATATTAAAATCACTCCTGCAAGTACCATAATGATTGCTATAAGTGTAATAATTGCTCTTAACATTTTTATCTACATCCTTTTTTATTTCTTCCTTATAAATATACTATTTTCCTTGTAAAAAGTCAACAAAATGATAACTTCTTACAAGGAGATTCCTTATATTTCAATTCTTTTTGTGAACTTGTCTTTAATTAAGTCTTTTAATAATTTATTTTCCGTTTTTTCTAATTTTGGATCATCAAGTAATATTTTTATTGCAACACTTTGAACCATTTTTAACATATCTATATCTTCAAATAAATTAGCAATTTTAAATTCAGGAAGTCCATGTTGCATTGTACCAAAGAAATCTCCTGAACCTCTTAATTCTAAGTCTTTTTCTGAGATAATAAATCCATCATTTGTCTCACACATTACTTTCATTCTTTTTCTTACTGTGTCACTTTTCCCTTCAAATTTTAATATACAATATGATTGGTAATTTCCTCTTCCCACTCTTCCTCTTAATTGGTGAAGTTGTGCTAATCCGAATCTTTCTGCATTTTCAATTACCATTATATTACTATTTGGGACGTCTACTCCAACTTCTATTACTGTTGTAGATATTAAAATATCTATTTCATGATTTTTGAATCTTTCCATTATACTATCTTTATCTTTTTGCTTCATCTTGCCATGTATGTATTCAACTCTATAATTTGGAAATACTTCTTTACTATATGTTTCATAAATTTTTTCAACAGACTTTAAGTCCATTTCTTCATTTTCTTCAACTAAAGGACATACTATATATGCTTGTCTTCCTTCTTCTATTTGTTTTTCTATAAATATATTTACCCTGTCTGTCATGTTTTTATTTACTGCAAATGTTTCTATTTTTTTTCTATTTGGTGGTAGTTCGTCTATTATTGATATATCCAAATCTCCATATAATATTAATGCTAAAGTTCTTGGTATTGGTGTTGCTGTCATTACTAATACATCTGGATTTTCTCCTTTTTCTGCAATTTTTGTTCTTTGTTTTACACCAAATCTGTGTTGTTCGTCTGTTACAACTAGTCCTAAGTTTTTAAATACTACATTGTCTTCTATTATTGCGTGTGTTCCAATTAATATGTCTATTTCTCCATTTTTTAGTCTTTCTAATATATCTTCTTTTTTCTTCTTTGTTATTCCTGATATTAATAATTCGCATTTTATTCCTAATTTTCCTAAAATATTATTAAAGTTTTCTATATGCTGAGTAGCAAGGATTGCAGTCGGTGCCATTATGGCTGCTTGATATCCTGATTTTACTGCTTTATATGCAGCACACATTGCAACAACAGTCTTTCCTGAGCCAACATCTCCTTGAAGTAATCTATTCATATTTTTAAAAGATTCCATATCACTATCAATTTCTTCTAGTACTCTTAACTGTGCTTTTGTTAGTTTAAAAGGCAAAGTATTTATTACATCTGACATCTTAGCTTCTTTTAAGAACTTTATACCTTTTATATCATTGTTATATCTATTTTTTAATTCTAAAAGTGCAAGTTGTACTGAAAGTAATTCTTCAAATACGAGCCTATTTCTTGCTATATTGAAATCTTTAAACTCATCTGGAAAGTGAATATGTTTTGTTGCATTATTTATATCTTCTAATTTATAATCTTTTAATATATAATCTGGTAAAGTTTCTGGAAGATTTCCATAAACTTCTTTAATTCCCGCTTCCATAATCTTTCTCAATTGATTTTGTGAAAGATTATATGTAAGTGGATATATTGGAGTAATTCTTCCTGTATTTTGTGACGTTTCTTCTGTGTCAAATACAGGTGAATTAAATGTTATTTTTCCGTTTTTCTTATTTACTTTTCCAAAAAATTTATATTTATTGCCAACAACAAATTTATCTTTTAAATATGGTTGATTAAACCATGTGATTGAACAAGAGTCTGTCTCATCTCTAACAAGTAGTTTTTGCATGGTTTTTCCTTTTAAACGTATATTACTTAATCTACTACACACAACCGCTTCTATTAAAACTTCTTCACCATCTTCACAATCACAAAGATATTTGGGTTTACTTCTATCTTCATATGTTCTTGGATAATATGTAATTAAATCTTTTAGAGTAAATATTCCGAAGTTTATTTAAAAGTAGCACTCTATTAGGTCCTACTCCTTTTATATATTTTACATCTTTGTTTAAATCTACCATTTAAAACTCCCTTTTTTAGGCTATTTTTATTTTATAATATTTTCATTAACTTAAAATCTAACCCATCTGCACTAACTAACTTAAAATCTATCCCAAAATATTCTCCTTCTACTGCTTCTTTTATAGAATTACTATGTAAATGTCCATAGTAACATTTTTTTATATTATACTTCTTTAAAATCCTTAACATATCATTTAATTCATTATTAATAAGATTAGCTTTAATAATAGGAGGATAATGAGTAAAAGCTATAAATTCTTTATTTTCTCCATATTTATTTATTCCATCTTGTATAGATAATTCTAATCTTATTGCTTCTCTTTTAAATAAACGTATATCTTCTGCTTCATCTGAGATAGCCCATCCCCTTGCTCCTACAATTACTTTTTCTTCAAACTCATATGAGTTATTATAAAGAAAATCTATATTTTTAAATTCATATTCTCTTAGGAATTCTTTCATTTTATTTAAAGTGTTCCACCAATAATCATGGTTACCTTTAAGCAATAATTTCTTTCCAGGTAAGTTACTTAAATATTTAAAATCTTCATCTGTGTCTTTTAAATAAGTAGCCCAAGAAAAATCTCCTGGTAATACCACTAAATCTTCTTCATTTACTTTCTCTAACCAATCTTTTCTTATCTTTTCTTCATGATTTTTCCAATTTTCTCCAAATACGCTCATTGGCTTGTTTTCTTTAAAAGATAAATGTAAATCCCCAATTGTATATATCATTTACTCTTCTCCTAATAATTCATTTCTTTGTTCTTTTACATCTTCACTTAATTTTTTTCCACAAAAGTCACAACGGTCTAGTTGTTTGCTACATTCATCACATATATCTGCCCTCATACTTGAGTCTTCAAACTCAATATCACAAATAGCACACGTATGACTAACTAAATCATTTGTTGCCATATGTAATACAGCATCACAATATTCATCTCCAAACACTTCTTCTGCTTTTGTTTCTCTACTATTTTCTTTACTAAAATTAAATACCCCTACTCCTGCAACAATCACTATAATTACACCAATTATAAGAATTAACCATTTTTTAAAAAATCCTTTTTTATATTCTATATCATCATTTTGTTCTTCCTCATTTAATTCTTTTTTTTCTTCTTCCATTCTATTTTCCTTTCGTTAACCAATTTTTAAGTTTGGTACAGCATTTAGTTCTAATCCATCTTGCTTTCCATTTATAAAATTATAATACCCCGCACTTGCTATCATTGCCGCATTATCTGTACATAGTTTTAAGTCTGGCATATATACTTTTATTCTTTCTCTTTCTAATTCTTTAAAAGCTTCTCTTATATATGAGTTTGCAGATACTCCTCCTGCCAAACTAATTTTTTTCATACCAGTCTTTTTTATTGCTCTTTTCACATGTTCGATTAATGTTTCTGTTACATTTTTCTCAAAACTTGCACATAGGTCTGCCTTATTTATATCAGGATTTTTATGATGTATATTTATTACTGCTGTTTTTATTCCACTAAAACTAAAATCTAATGTCTCTTCTATAAAATGGGTTTTTGGAAGTTCTATGCAAGGTTTTCCTTCTTTTGCTAATTTATCTACTTTTGGTCCTCCAGGATACCCAAGTCCTACTACTCTTGCAACTTTATCAAATGCTTCTCCGGATAGCATCATCTCTTGTTTTTCCTAGGATTTCAAATTCTGTATAATTTTTAACATATATAATTTGTGTATTTCCACCTGACATCATTACACATAAAAATGGTGGCTCTAATTCTTTATGTGTTATGTAATTTGCTGCAATATGTCCTTCTATATGGTTCACTCCAACTAATGGTATATTATTTGCAAAAGAAAGTGCTTTTGCATATGATAAACCAACTAATAATGCTCCAACTAGTCCTGGTCCATATGTAGGGGTTATAGCACTAATTTCAGACAAGCTAACATTTGCATCATGTAATGCCTTTTTATATACTCTTGATATTGCTTCAATATGATTTCTTGATGCTATTTCTGGTACTACTCCTCCATATTTTTCATGTATAGGTATTTGTGTATCTATTACATTTGATAATATTTCTCTTCCATTTCTTACTATTGCTACTGATGTTTCATCACAACTTGATTCAATTCCGCATTGTTAGAATGTCTTTACTCATTTTTCTTCCTTTCTATACTAATACAGGCTTTAAACACAAAAAGTATCTAAAACCCGTCTAAAAATCTATAATATTAAACTACATATCTTCATTATTCCATTTGCAAGCCATGATATTGCTGGTGATATTATTCTTCCAGCTATTCCTGTTACCCATATTACTACAAATACTATATAGAATATTTGTTCATTATTTATAAACCATTGTTTAGCCTTATATGGTAAAAATGGCATAATAATTTTTGATCCGTCTAATGGTGGCAATGGTATTAAATTAAATACTCCTAAACCTACATTAGTTACAATAGTAGATACTATCATTTGCATTATTATAATCCCTATTGTAGAACTTAAAAAAGCTGCTCCTGCAAATTTCTCTATTACAAAATATATAATTCCAAATACAAATGCAAGAATTATATTTGTTACTGGACCTGCTGCTGATACTATTGCTTCTCCCTTTTCCATTGAGATTTTTCTTGTATAATTACTTGGATTTACATGTACTGGTTTTCCCCAACCAATACCAACAAATACTAGCATTAATGTTCCTATTGGATCTAAATGTGCAAATGGATTTAAACTAAGTCTTCCTTCTATTTTTGCAGTGTTATCTCCTAACCAATATGCAACTATGCCATGTGCAAATTCATGAAATGTAATTGCAATTAATACTCCTGGTAGTCCTAATAGTATTGAAAATAATGCACCTGGCGTAGAAATCAAACTACCTATTGATATTACTGCTAATACTGCAATTATAATATATAAAGTTCTTCTATCAAATGAAAAATTAAACATATTTACTCCTTTGTATCCACCTTTTACTTATTTTTAACCAACTATTTTTCTATTGGCTTCATAGTTGGGAATAATAAAACATCTCTTATTGATGTATTATCTGTTAAAAGCATTATCAGTCTGTCTATTCCAATACCTAATCCTCCTGTTGGTGGTAAACCTATTTCTAATGCTTGAACATAATCTTCATCCATCATTCCAGCTTCATCATCACCATTTTCTCTTGCTCTTATTTCTTCCTTAAATCTTTCATATTGGTCTATTGGGTCATTTAATTCTGAGAATGCATTTCCATATTCACGTCCACAAATAAATGCTTCAAATCTTTGTGTTAAACGTGGATCTTCTTTACATTTTTTAGCAAGTGGTGATATTTCTATTGGATAATCATATATAAATGTTGGTTGTTCTAATGTTTTTTCTACATATTCATCAAAGAATAAGCTAATTATATTTCCTCTTGTTTCTTTTCCATTTGGAATTTCTATATTTCTTTCTTTAGCTAACGCGATTGCTTCTTCATCAGTATTAATAGTATTAAAGTCAACTCCTGTTACTTCTTTTATACTATCTATCATACTAATTCTTTTCCACTTTCCACCTAATTCTATTTCTGTTCCTTGATATGTTATTTTTGTTGTTCCACAAACTTTCATACTACACTTTTGGAATATTTCTTCTGTTATATCCATCATATCGTGATAATTTTGATATGATGCATATAATTCTAACTCTGTAAATTCTGGATTATGTCTTATATCCATACCCTCATTTCTGAATACTCTACCCATTTCATATACTTTATCAAATCCACCAACTATTAATCTTTTTAAGTTTAATTCTAAGGCTATTCTTAAATACATATCTATATCTAATGTATTATGGTGTGTTATAAATGGTCTTGCTGTTGCTCCACCTGATATTGTATTTAGTATTGGTGTTTCTACTTCTAAATATCCTTTTTCATTTAAAATATTTCTTATTTCATTTATTATCTGTGTTCTTTTCATAAATGTTTCTTTTACTTCTGGATTTATTATTAAATCCACATATCTTTGTCTATATCTTAAATCAACATCTTTTAGTCCATGGAATTTTTCTGGAAGTGGTCTTAGAGACTTAGAAAGTAATGTCATTTCTTTTGCATGTACTGATATTTCTCCTGTTCTTGTTTTAAATACAAAACCAGTAATTCCTACTATATCTCCTATATCCCATGTTTTAAATGCTTTATAACTTTCTTCTCCCAAATCATTTATACTTACATAACTTTGGATTTTTTCATCACAATCTTGAATAGTACAAAATGATGCTTTTCCCATTATTCTTTTTGCTATTATTCTTCCAGCTACTGTTACATCTTTTTGCTCAAATTTTTCATAATTAGATTTTATTTCTCCTGCTGTGTTTGTTCTATCAAATTTTGTTATTTCATATGGATCTTTTCCAACGTCTTGTAATTCTTTTAATTTTTCTCTTCTTATTTGCATTAAATGATTCATATCTAATTCTTCTGCTTCATTTCCGTTATTGTTCTCTGACATAAAATCTCTCCTAACTTTTTTTATTTTCACGTTGTTATTATACCTTATTTTTCCATAAAAGTAAAGAAGAACTAAAAATAAATATTAGTTATTCTTTTGTTTTCACGAATAATTGATAATAAATAGTAGAAAAAACTAATTATAAAAAAAACAAATGGAATATCTATTATTAAATAGACATTCCATAATTTTATGATACAAATGCAATTCTTATAATTTCTTTTTAACTTCTAAAATCGTTAAGACCTTCTCTATCCTATTATTTTAAAAGTACTTCATATACTATTTCTAACAAACAGCTTTAGCGTTCAGTATTACAAATACAGAAGTGGACGAAAAGTTAGGCTGCCATCGCTAGTAGACGTACTACTATAGTTGCGAGAAGCCGTGTAAGTGCTGCTGTAGTTGTAATAACCTCCTCTACGGGCACAAGGAGAGCTAGAACTGCTATATGTCTCCGTTGTCCATTCATAACAATTACTTGCCATATCATATATATTACATACTACATCTTGTATATCTAAATTATTTGTTCCTTTACTTGCTCGACTTATATTTAAACTGCTTTGCCTTGAATAATCACTATCTCCTGAACATTCTTGTATAAACACTATTGCTGTGTCCCATGCATAACTATTTACTAAATCACTTTCAAAATTACTATCACTATACATTCCTTGACTTAAACTTGCTGCTTGTGGTTGTGTTACATAATTATATACATATTCGTCTGGTTTTTCTGTTATTTGTGTTAGATCATCTCCTGATGAAGTTCTAGATGTTGCTGTTCTTGCTTCATATCTTCCTAAGTAATATCCTCCATTTTCTTCTGCACTTTCTATAAATCCTTCAATATCTTTTGCTACTGTATTTCCATATGTTGATGTTGATAATTCTTGATAATAACTTTCTATTATGTTTGTACCTTGATCTGTTGGAGTTCCATCAAAATCAAATGTATATCTACTTAATGTTATTGTTTTCTCTCCACTACTTGTTTGAATTGTTCCTACTGGTATCCATACAAACTGACTTCCTGCAGTTGCTTCATGACTTACATCTTCTATTACTATTCCATCTTCTACATTAGCTTCTGGATTTACAACCTTAAATCCTGCAGGAATAACTACTTTATTTCCTAAACTATCTTCTACTTCTGTATTTTCTGTTTCATATCCAGTTATATTTGCTAACATCGATTCTGTATTTTCAACCACAAACGTCTGTACATCTGAGGTTACATCTCCATTAACTATCATTATATTATAATTTCCGGTTACAGTTAATGTAAACTCTAAATCCTCACTAGTTGACCAATAATCTTGTCCTTCTTTTTGATATTTTATTTGCCATTTATCTATATAGCCATCATATTGTATATTAGATACTATTACTTTCCAACTATTATTACCGTCTTGCTCTACTGTAATATCAAATGTTGGTTCTCCTGTATTTCTATTTTCATATTCTACATTATATAATCCACTTGGTAATTGATCCAATGTGTAATATGTTACTCCTCCATATTCTAGTCCATCATGACTTACTACACTTCTTTTTTCTACATTAATATAGAATTCTCCATCTACTCCATCTATTTCCAAACTTTGTATTGTTTCTTGATCATAATATCTATATCCTGTTTTATCTGTTATTCCAGATGCATTACTTGTAAACACATTATCTGCTTGTGTGTCTAAATCTTTTCCGAGATTTAATACATCTTCACCACTACTATATCTATCGTATAAATCATTTACTTCTGTTTGCATCACTTTCATTTCAGTTGTAAATTTATTTAATTTAGCCTGTCTTATTATATTTACACCACTATATGTTGTAATAGAAGCTAATATTAATAATATTACTATTGTTACTATTAAAGCAATTAATGTAATTCCTCTGTCTTTTCTTTTCATTAGTTCCTCCTATAAATAAACTAGCTTATCATTATGTATAAATAAAGCTAGTAAGGTTATTATGGCTGGGGTACTGTGATTCGAACACAGGAATGTCGGAACCAGAATCCGATGCCTTACCACTTGGCGATACCCCAATATTTACTTTCATATTATAACAGATAAATTTTAAATTATAAATACTTTTTCAAAAAAAATAAAAGAATGTAGCACATTCCTTTATTCTAAATAGTATATATCACTTCTCTTTGTCTATCTAAGACTTTATTTCTAGTCTTAAACATATTATAAGTGTTTTATTATCTCTTCATACTCTTTATAATCTGGCTCATATTTTGCAAGTAACTTATAAAAAGCTTTACAATGCGTTTTATATTTTAAGTGACAATATTGATGTAAAACAACATAGTCTATTACTTTTCTTCCATATTTTACAACTTCAGGATTAATTGTTATTTTACTATCTTCACATTTGCCCAAGTTTCCAATTTTTTCTATTTCATATTCTTCAGGAGCAAATCCTAACATTATTCTTGTTTTTTCCATTGCTCTTTCAATTTCTACATTAGCAATTTGTTCATACATTTTATCAATAGCTAAATCTAAAATTGTTGTATTTGACATTTTTTTATACTTGTTAGGTAGTGATATTTTTATAGTTTTTCCTTCTACATCTAACTCAGTAATTTTGATATTTTTGTATATAATTTTAACTCTGTAATCTACACCTAGCACTGGTACCGGATGTCTCTCAACGCTACTATTTACAGTTATTTTAATGTTTATTCTTCTTTTTACTCTGTTCATTTCATATCACTCCTTGTCAAAATCTTGTTTTGCGAATTACTGTTCGCTTTTGTTGTTCTTATTTTATATTTTGTTTTCTATTTTGTCAATAGTTTTTTATAAAAAAATCAAAATATTTGTTTGGTTTTTTTGTATTGCTTTTATATCAATATTTTGACAAGAAATTTTTTAAAAAACAAATATAAAATGAGACAAATAAGATACATCTTCATTTGTCTCATTTATTATTATTCAGTTTTTTTATCTTCTTCAGCTGGTTTGTCTGTTTTAGTTTCTTCCTTAACTTCTTCTACTTTTTCTTCTTTTACAGGTTCTTCTTTAACTGTTTCTGCTGGTTCTTCTTTTACAGTATCTACAGTTTCTTGAACTGTTGGCTCTGTAGTTTCAACTGCAGGTGCTTCTTCTGGAGCACTTTCAACTGGAGCTTCTTCTACTACTGGTTCATCTACTAAATCTTCTTTAACAGTAATTTCTCTATCTTCAATTCTTGCTCCAACTTGTTCTTTAGTCTTAGCAGCTTTACCAAGTCTATCTCTTAAATAGAATAATCTAGCTCTTCTAGCTTTACCTACTCTTACTAATTCTACTTTTTCAACTAAAGGTGAATGTACTAAAAATGTTTTTTCAACACCTACACCATAAGAAATTTTTCTTACTGTAAATGATTGATTAACTCCTCCACCTTGTACTTTAATAATAATTCCTTCAAATACTTGGATTCTTTCTTTATTTCCTTCTTTTATTCTTACGTGTACTTTAACTGTATTACCAACTTTTAATTCTGGTATTTTATTTTTCAATTGTTCATGCTCAATTGATTTAATAATATCCATTTTAGAATATCCTCCTTTTCTTCCTAATTTTATTTTTTAGAGCGGTGCATTTGGGATTTTGCACTTCTTTTCTTTTTTTATTATTTATTTAATAAATCTGGTCTTTTATTTTTAGTTATCTTTAAAGATTGCTCTTCTCTCCATTTATCTATTTCTCTATGATTCCCTGAAAGTAATATTTCTGGTACTTTCATTCCTTCAAAAATTTCTGGTCTTGTATATTGTGGATATTCAAGTAGCCCTTGAGAAAAGCTTTCTTCTTTTATAGAATCTTTACTTAAAACTCCTTCAACATATCTACTTACACTATCTATTAGTACCATTGCTGGAAGTTCTCCTCCTGTTAATACATAATCTCCTATAGATATTTCTTCGTCCACTATTTTATCAAGAACTCTTTGATCTATTCCTTCATAATGTCCACAAAGAATTATTAAATGGTTTTCTTTAGATAACTCTACAACCTTTTTTTGGTTTAATGTTTTTCCTTGTGGTGACATATATATTACTTTAACATTATCTTTATTTTCTAAAGATTCATATGCTCTATATACTACATCTGGCATCATTACCATACCAGCTCCACCACCATATGGAGTATCATCTACTTTATTGTGTTTATTTTCTGAAAAATCTCTAATATTAACTAAATTAATATTAATTTGTTTATTTTTCTTAGCTCTTCCTATTATGCTTTCATTTAAACTTAAAAACATTTCGGGAAAAAGTGTTAAAACATCAAATTGCATTTTCTCCTCCATATTACTACAATAATCCTGGAATTAGGTGTACTATCATTTTTCTTTCCTTCATATCAATGTTTTTTATTACATCTTCTATTGCTGGTAAAAGAATTTGTTTTCCTAATTCATTTTTTACAACATATATATCCGAACTTCCAGAATTGAATACATCATCTAGAATTCCCAACTTTTCACCAATATCTGTATATACTTCTAGTCCTATCATATCTATAATATAATAAGTTCCTTCTTCTAAAGGTTCTTCTTTATCACGATCTACTACTAAATAGTAATTACGTAATAAATTAGCATCTTCTGGATTTTCTATACCTTTGAATTTTATTAATACCATTTCTTTATGATATTTAACTTCTTCTATTTCATATTCTTTTCTTTTATTTTTGTTTTGGATATATACTTTTTTTAAATTGTCAAATCGTTTTTTAGTATCATTTGTAAATGGTTTTACTTTTACCATTCCTTTAATACCAAAAGTATTTACAATTTGACCAATTTCAAGATACTTTGTCATATTAAAATACTCCAATTATCCTAAAAATTCTACTAACACTTTTTTGTGTTCTTTTGCAGCTACAGATTTCATAACTGTACGTATAGATTTAGCAAGTCTACCTTGTTTACCTATAACTTTACCCATGTCCTCTTTTGCTACTTTTACTTCAAATGTAGTAATTTTTTCATCTTCTTTTTTTGTTATTTCTACTTCATTTTTATTTTCTACTAAATTTGAAATAATAATTTTTAATGTTTCTTCCATCTTTACCTCCATTTAATCCATATTGGATTTTAAATGAATTTTTTAGTTAATTATTTAATTTTTTCCATTAAATCTTTAACTGTTGGTGTTGGTTTTGCACCATTTTTTATCCATTGTTCAAATTTTTCTTTATCTACAACTATTGTAGATGGCTCTGTCATTGGATCATATGTTCCTATTTGTTCGATTATTTTACCATCTCTTGGAGATCTTGAATCTGCTACAACAATGTGGTAAAATGGATTCTTTTTCTTTCCTTGTCTTTGTAGTCTAATTTTTACCATGTTTATCACCTCCGTATTTAGAATAATTTATATAAATTTAAAAATTAAAAAACATAATAACTATTATTATAACTTAAAATTTTTTAAGGTATTTTCATCTATACCATTCATCATTTTCTTAAGTCCACCTTTATTGTTTTTCATTCTTTTCATCATTTTCTGTGTCATTTCAAATGACTTTATAAATTTGTTTATTTCTTGTACTGATGTTCCACTTCCGTTTAGCAATACGTTGTCTACGACTAGCGTTTAGAAGTCTTATGTCTCTTTTTTCTTCTTTTGTCATTGAGCATATTATTGCTTCTATTCTTACAAACTCTTTGTCATCTATTTTGACATCTTTTAATTGATTCATTCCTGGTATTAATTTCAATAAAGATGAAAATGACCCCATTTTCTTTATTTGTCTTAATTGCACTAAATAATCATCTAAATCAAATTCTCTTTTTCTTAATTGTTTCTCCAGTTTTTCTGCTTGTTCTTGGTCAAATGCTTCTTCTGCTTTTTCTATTA
>CAZQTH010000003.1:18399-32982 GCA_964596175.1 uncultured Clostridium sp.
TTACAGATAGGATATCTCCCATTCCTAGAATTCTACTAGCCATTCTCTCTGGATGAAATACTTCTATATCACTTAACTTTTCACCTGTTGCTGCAAATTTTATTGGCTTGCCTGTTACTTTTTTTACTGATAATGCAGCACCACCACGAGTATCACCATCAAGTTTAGTTAGAACTACTCCATCTATTCCAACAGTTTCATTAAATTTTTCTGCAACATTTACTGCATCTTGACCTGTCATGCTATCTACTACAAGTAATATTTCATGTGGTTTTATATTAGTTTTTAGTCTTTTTAATTCATTCATTAATTCTTCATCTATATGAAGACGTCCTGCTGTATCTAGTATTACTACATCATTTAATTTTGATATTGCAACAGAGATTGCCTGTCTTGCAATATGAACTACATCTTTTGATGTTTCATTACTATATACTGGTATATTTAATTGTTTTCCAACTACTTGTAATTGTTTTATAGCTGCTGGTCTATACACATCACATGCAACAAGAAGTGGTTTCTTCCCTTGTTTTCTGAATAGATTTGCAAGTTTACCTGCTGTTGTTGTTTTACCAGAACCTTGAAGACCTACTAACATAATTATAGTTGGAGGATTTGGAGTAAAGTTTACTTTTGCTTCTGTTCCCCCTAGTAGTTCTACTAATTCATCTTTTACGATTTTTACTACTTGTTGTCCTGGTGTTAATGATTTTAATACATCTTGACCAAGTGCTTTTTCTCTAATTGTTTCTGTAAATTCTTTAACAATTTTATAGTTGACATCAGCTTCTAAAAGTGCAAGTTTTACCTCTCTTAACATTTCTTTTAAATCGCCTTCTGTTATTCTTGCTTTTCCTCTAATTTTCCTTGTTATTTCTTGTAATCTAGAAGATAATCCTTCAAAAGCCATAATTTCAACTCCTATCTTAAATTTGTATTTTTCAGTAGTTTTATACTAAGTACCTTAACTCTTTTTTTACGTTTTCTAACACGTTTGCTATTTCTTTGTCTGAATAATTTTTTTGTATTTTTGTTAATTCGTATAAAGCTTTTTCAATTTTCTTTTCTTGATTTAACATCCTTTTCATAAATAATAGCTTTTCTTCGTATTCGAAAAGTTTTTTCTCCCCTTTCTTTATAATGTCTCTTACGGCTTGTCTTGTTATATTATTGTTTTCTGCTATTTCTGATAATGACAAGTCATTATTATAGTAATCATCTATGAATTCATATTGTTTTTTAGTAAGTAACTTTCCGTATAATTGGCATAACATACTAACCTTAACATTTTTCTCCATAGCTTTCCTCTTTTCTTTTTTGTAATGCTAATATACTTTACACTATTTTTGCTTATTTGTCAATAGTTTTGAAAAAAAAAGATAGGAAAATTGCTAAAACTAACAGTTTTCCTATCTTTTTCTTTTACAAAAGAATTTTTCGTTGTACAACATCCTCTAGTATGGGAATGTTGTTTGGAAAGACCTTTCCTTCTTCCAATAGGTTTTTGATTTGTTCGATTGTCATCCATTCAATACTTTTGGTCTCGTTCTCGTCAAACTTATGTAATGCCTTCTTACATTTATTAGCATCAACCTTAAAGACCACGACTGTATGGAAAACAATATCTCCATTGGGATATCTAGTAACATGTTTTGGTCCAGCATAAACGTTAACCAATTCAAGATCATCTTTATTGGCTATATATGCCGTTTCTTGTAGAAGTTCGTTTACAGCACATTCTTGATATGTTTCACCTGTTTCGATTCCTCCACCTGGAACTCCGTACTGGTTAAAATCCGCTCTAAGCTGCAGTAATATTTCTTTTTGTCCATCATCATTATTGCGATAAACGAGTATTCCCGTACCAGAAACTTGTATTGGTTTCTTCTTGATATAACTTCTCACATATGGTATATAGCTTCCAAAATGAACCGGCCCTCCATCATCCATAGAATAATACATACCTTCGTAGTACACAACATCTAACGAATAAATAATAATAGCTCCTGTCCCATTATCTATGTCATAACCTGATTGCTTCTTTCCTTGATACTTATCCCGCAGTTTAAAAACCTCTGTTCTTTCCAGCATAAAGTACTCCTTTCCTTGAGTTACAATTAATATTTTATCACAAAAAATGTATTTAGTCAAAATAGTCAAAAAAGTATATCTTAGAACATTCTAAAATATACTTTTCTTCATTATATTATTCTATTTTCTTAGAGTTGCCCCAAACTTTTCTTCTAATTCTTTTGTTATTTCTTCCATCACTGGATTTATTTCATCATCTGATAAACTTTTTTGTTTATCTCTAAATATTAAACTATAGGCAATACTCTTTTTTCCTTCTCCTATTTTCTCATCTCTATAAATATCAAATAATTTTATTTTCTCTAATTCTTTTTTTCCTTTTAATAATCTCTTTGCTTTCTTAGTAATTACTTTCTCAATTGCACCAACTTCTACTTCTTCATCTACTATAATTGCAATATCTCTTTCTACAGCAGGGAATTTTGGTACTTCTTTATATTTTTTATTTTGTTTTGAATACTTAACTATTTTTGTTATATTTAGTTCTGCTAGATAACATCTTCTGTTAATATCATAATTCATTAATACTTCTGGATGTACTTCCCCAATTGTCGCAATTATATCTGTTCCTACTTTTAAATTTGCACATCTTCCTGGATGATAAGAATTGTTATTTTTTTCTTTTACAATATCATAATAAGCTATGTTTGATGTTTCTAATACATTTTCTATTAAACCTTTTAATGTATAGAAATTAACGTCATCTCCATACATTCCTATTGTTAATATTTTTTCTTCTAATGGTACTTCTCCTTTTTCAACTTCACCATTTATATTTCTATAACTTCTTGAAATATCAAATAACTTTACATTTTGATTTTTTCTATTATTATTTAAAGCAAGTGTTTGCATCATACTTGGAATGGTTGTTGGTCTCATTAATTTATATTCATCACTTAATGGATTTGAAATTTCAATTGCATTTCTTACTAATTTTTCATGTATCTTTGATTTTTCTAAATCTTTCTCGCCAACAAATCCATATGTATAAATTTCTGAAAGACCATTATCTACTAATATTTGTTCTATTCTATTTTGTATCTTTTGTTCTTTTGTTTTTACACCCAATGTTGTTTCTGCACTTACTAATGTAGTATCTAATTTATCATATCCATAAAATCTTGCAATTTCTTCTGCTATATCTGCTAATGACTCTAAATCCATTCTAAAATATGGTGCAATAACAATATCTCCCTCTACTTTTATATCTAATCTTCCCAATATTTCAATCATATCTTGTCTTGAAATATTTGTTCCAAGTAAAACATTTATTCTATCTACATCTAATTTTATTTTGTTTATTTTTTGTTTAGTTGGATATACATCTATTTTTCCTTCAACTTCTTCTCCAGCTCCTAATAATTTTACTAATTCTACTGCTCTGTTTATTGCACGCAATGCATTTTCTGATGATAATCCTTTTTCATATCTAGCTGAACTTTCAGTTCTTAGACCTACTTTCTTTGCAGTTTTTCTTACACTTCCTCCATAAAATACTGCTGATTCAAATACAACTGTTTTTGTATCATTTTCTATTTCTGAATTTTGTCCTCCCATTACTCCAGCAATTGCAACTGGTTTTTTCTCATCTGCAATTACTAAATTATCTTCATCTAAAATTCTTTCTATATCATCTAATGTTGTAATTTTTTCTCCTTTTTCTGCCCTTCTTACTGTAATATGTTTGCCTTCAATAGAATTAATATCAAATGCATGCATAGGTTGTCCAAGCTCTAGCATTACATAATTTGTTATGTCTACTATATTATTAATACTTCTTACACCACAAGCCTTTAACCTCTTTACCATCCATTCAGGAGATGGTCCTATTTTTACATTTTTAACTACTCTTGCTATATACCTATAACATAAGTCTGGTGCTGTTATATCTACTTTTAGACCTTCTATTTCTTTTTTGTCTTCTACCTTTAATTCATCTAAATTTTTTCTTGGATTTTTAAACTCTTTACCAAGTGATGATGCTATCTCTCTTCCTAGTCCTTCTATTGATAAACAATCTGGTCTATTAGGTGTTATTTCGAAATCTATTATATCTTCTCTTAAATTTAAAACATCAACTATGTCTTTTCCTAAATATTTTTCATAAGATTTTGGAAGTATCATTATTCCATCTTCTATTTGATTTGAATATTCTTTAATATCTAACGCAAGCTCTCCCACAGAACACATCATTCCACAAGAATCTACTCCTCTTAAAGGGCTTTTTATTATTTTCTTTCCTCCTGGAAGCTCAGCTCCATCTTTTGCAATTGGAACTATATCATTTTCTTTTATATTTTTTGCACCAGTTACTATTTGTACTTTTTCTTTTCCTATATCTACTTTAGTTACAACTAGTTTATCAGCATTTGGATGTTTCTTAATCTCTAATATTTTTCCCACTACAACATTTTTTATATCATTTCCTTTTTCAATGATTTCTTCTACTTTTGACCCTGTCATTGTAAGGATATCTCCTAGTTCCTTACAATCAACATTTATATCACTATATTCTTTTAACCATTCCACACTTGCTTTCATTTTTATTTTCTCCCTTTCTTATCTTTCTTCTTCATAATATCCATATTTATGTGTATAACTTGAGTTTTTACCCTGTTTTATTTGAGCCGATGTATATCCTGTTTGTAACCTTTGACTAAACTCTTCTCTTTGTCTTGATTGACTCTTATATATATCAATATGTTTATTTGCCTCTGAATCAGGAATTATTCTGTATCCATTTCCTTCTTGTACTACTGAATATCCTTCATTTCCACTTATAAAACTCATTGCTTCTTGCAATGTGTATAACTTTCTTCTATTCGGCTTTTTACTAAAAAGACCCACTTTAAAAACACTCCTTCTAAATATCAAATTTTTGAACATTTATCCTCTATTATCCATAACTTATTTACTTGACTAATACTAGTCTAAAATTGTTTTAAAAATCTAGAATCATTTTCAAACAATAATCTCATATCTTCTATTCCGAATTTTGCCATAGCAATTCTTTCTACTCCAAATCCAAATGCAAAACCTGTATATTCATCTGGATCTATTCCACAATATTTGAATACATTTGGATGAACCATTCCACAACCTAAAAGTTCTATCCAACCTTCACCCTTACAAACTTTACAACCTTTTCCACCACATACAAAACAAGACACATCTGCTTCTGCACTTGGCTCTGTAAATGGGAAATGATGAGGTCTGAAACGTATTTTTGTATTTTCTCCCAAGCACTTCTTAGCAAACATTTCTAGTGTTCCTTTTAAATCTGTCATTGAAATGTTTTTATCTACAACTAATCCTTCTATTTGATGGAATACTGGTGAATGTGTTGCGTCAACACTATCTGAACGATAAACTGTACCAGGGCAAATTATTTTAATTGGTGGTTTTTTTGTTTCCATTACCCTTGCTTGTACAGGTGATGTTTGGCTTCTTAATACTATATCATCAGTAATATAAAAAGTGTCTTGAACATCTCTTGCTGGATGATCTGGTGGTGTATTTAATTTATCAAAATTATATATTGCTTTTTCTACTTCTGGTCCATCTGCAATTTCATATCCCATACCTAAGAAGATTTCTTCTACTTCTCTTATTACCTGTGTTATAGGATGTAAAGACCCTAATTCTATTTTTTTACTTGGCTCTGTAACATCTATATTTTCAGTTTCTAATTTTCTTTGTAACTCTTCTCTTTGTAGTTCTTTTTCTTTTTGTTCTAGTAAAGAATTTAATTCATCTCTTACTTCATTTACTAAACTTCCAATTACTGGTCTTTCTTCAGGACTTAATTTCCCCATTCCTCTTAAAACACCAGTTAGCTTACCTTTTTTTCCTAAATACTTTACTCTTACATCATTTAAAGTCTTTAAATCTTTGCAACTTTCCATTTCTTTGATTGAATTTTCTTTAATTTTTGCAATTTCTTCTTTCATGTTTTTTCTCCTTTTCTTTCTTATATTTTAATATGGTTTATAAGTACCTGTACTTTTATATACACCATATTTATTACCTGAATATTTTTCCATTCGTTGTTTAATTTTTTCTTTACTTTTTTCTTTTCTTGTCTTTTTTTCAAGAATAATTCCCTTTTCTTGTAATAACACAACATTCTTCTTACTAAATTTCTGCTTTATCTTTATAAATACTTTCTTAAATATGTTATCACTAACTTTAAAATAATAAGTTACTACATATACCCCAAATTCATTTAAATTAATATTTACATCTATTATTTTTTTAGAATATTCCTGTTTTGTATCTTCAATACTTTTCATTATTTCCTGATTACTATAACTAGCAGAATCAAAGTAATTTTCTACTATTTTTTGTCTTAGCATATAATCACATCCTTATTAAATTTTATTTAAAATTTAACATCAAAAAAACCACTTCTCCTTCTTTTTAGGACGAAATGGTTTATCATTCGTGGTACCACCTAAATTCATTAGCTAAACTAAATTACTAATCTCATTAAAGTTTTAACGGTTCTACCGCTTTTCTCTACTATTATTTCAAGAAAAGACCTAAAAAGTGAATTTTCTATATATTAATGCTAAATGGCTTACAGCCTATGACCATTTTTCTCTTATGCATTATACAATATATATATACTTTGCTTTTTAATTGGCTTCTCATATTTTTCATACTTCTATATTTTAACATATGTTTCTAGATATTTCAAGTATTTTTTCAAATTTTATATTTTTTATAAATCTTATATTTTTATATTTTACAATTTTATTACAAATGTAATTTTTTTATAGATAACCTTGCTTATTTTTTTTTTTATGATAAAATATGAAATATATGTAAATAATATATTATAGAAAGGATTTTTGATATGAAGAAAAAGATTATTTTAAGTTTATTTTTAATTTTAATTTTGGTTGCAAATATTTCTATGGCTTCATATAGTACTGTTCAAATGGAAGTTGTAGAAGATCCAGTTTGTACAATACAAATTAGTGAAAATGCTAGTTTTGAAAAAAGCTTAGTTGAACAAGATTTAAATAACAAAGAAGTTACAATTCAATTAAAAGTGACAAATGATGAGACAGCTTTAAAACCAACTGGAGAACTTATGCTTGTCCTTGATAATTCAGATAGTATGACTGAATATGTTGATGAAGCTGAAACAACTACTAGAAAAGATTTAATATTTGAATCAGCAAAAACTTTAGTTTCTAATTTATTAGAAGAAAATGAAAGTTTAAAAATAGGAATTGTTAGTTTCTCTAGTTACTACAATGCCTCAGATTTAACAGATGTATCAGGCGAAGGTACATTAGAAGATGCTGATGTTGTTTATGGCTTAACTAATGATTCTGAAACATTAAATAATGCTATAGATAATATAGTGGCAACTGGAGCCAGAACAGATTTAGATGCTGGTATTACTTTAGCTAATCAACAATTTACAGAAGAAGATAACAATAAATATATGATAATTTTAACAGATGGTGTGCCAAACATTTCATTAGAACATGCAGATTCTTATTATTCTGATGATGTAATAAATACAACTAGAGAAAAATTAGAGCAATTAGAAAGTGACGGAATAAATTTAATAATAATGCTTACAGGTATAGATGATGAAAATACTATACCAAGTGGAAGCGGAATAACAAAAACATATGGTGAAATCATCACTGAAATATTTGGAACAGAAGAAAGCCCAACAGTTGGAACTTTTTACTATGTAACTGATGATGAAGTAGAAACAACAATTACAACAGATATATATAATTCACTATTACCTGTTTCACAATCTCTTACAAATATAGTAATTACTGATTACTTCCCACAAGAGATTATAGATAATTTCGATTTTGCTTATGTGTCAGAAGCAAATATTGGTGAAATCTCTGCAGAAGTTGACACAACTAATAACTCAATAACTTGGACAATACCAGAACTTGCAAGTGGGCAAACAGCAATAGTTCAATATACACTAAGTTTAAAGGAAGATTTTGATAGCACTATTGTTGATCAATTACTAGACACAAACGAAAGAGTAGATATTACTTACACTGATTTTGATGGAAATGATCAAGAACAAACATCTGATGTTACTCCAGTTTTAAGACTTACAGAACCACCATCAGTTTTACCAGAAGCAGGAATTACAACAATTTTAATTACTCTTGGAGTTGTAATAGTTGGATTATTAATATTCTCATTTGTAAAATTACATTTATATAAAGATATATAAATAATCATAAAAAGACCTTAAGTTTTAAAACTTAAGGTTTTTTATATTACTATTTTCTATAATTCATTTTCAATATATAGTAATCTATTATATTTAGAAATTCTATCTGTTCTACAAGGTGCTCCTGTTTTTATTTGCCCTGCATTTACTCCTACTGCAATATCAGCAATTGTAGTGTCTTCTGTCTCTCCTGATCGATGAGAAATTATTGTTCTATATCCATTTTCTTTAGCAACTTTTATAGTATCTAATGTTTCTGTTAATGAGCCTATTTGATTTGGTTTTATCAAAATAGAATTTGCTACATTATTTTCAATTCCTCTTCTTAATCTTTGTGGGTTTGTTACAAATAAATCATCTCCAACTAATTGTACTTTATTTCCTAGTTTTTCTGTTAATATTTTCCATCCTTCCCAATCTTCTTCTGCCAACCCATCTTCTATTGAATATATAGGATATTTTTCACATAAAGAAACTATATAATCTATCATTTCATTTTTTTCTTTAAATTGTTTTGTTTTCCAAAAATAATATCCAGTTTTTCCTATTTTTTTAGCTTCATCATACATTTCTGTGCTTGCAATATCTAAAGCAAGCATTATATCTTTTCCAGGAATATATCCAGCTTTTTTTATTGATTCTATAATTACATCTAAAGCTTGTTCTTCATTATTTAAATTTGGAGCAAAGCCTCCTTCATCTCCTACTCCTACACTATATCCTTTTTCTTTTAATACACTTTTTAAAGTATGGTAAATTTCAGCACCTCTACGTAATCTTTCACTAAATGTTATTTCTCCTACTGGCATAATCATAAATTCTTGAATACTTATATTATTATCGGAATGTTTACCACCATTTAATATATTCATCATTGGAACAGGAAGTTCAGTTCCATAAATTCCTCCTATATAACGATATAATTCTAATCCTAAATTTTCAGCTGCTGCTTTTGCTACTGCTAATGATACTCCAAGTATGGCATTTGCTCCAAGGTTTGATTTATTAGGTGTATCATCTAATTTTATCATTTCTTCATCTATTGCTCTTTGGTCAAATATATTCATGCCTATAATACTTTTAGCTATTTTCTTATTTACATTTTCAACTGCTTTTTCTACTCCCTTACCCATATATCTCGTTTTATCTCCATCTCTTAATTCTACAGCTTCAAAACTTCCTGTTGATGCTCCAGATGGTACTGATGCTTTTCCAACATATCCATTCTCCGTTAAAACTTCTACTTGTACAGTAGGATTTCCCCTTGAATCTAAAATTTCTAAGGCCCTAACATTTTCTATTTTTAAAAATTCTTTCATAAATTTCCTCCTTTTATTATTTATTTTATCCATATATTGGATATTTATTCTAAGAAGCCTTTTTATTTCTTAATTCTCTTGCATATTTTAAAGTAACTTCATTTATTTCTCCTGATGATATTCTTGCAATTTCTTCTATTACTTCTGTTTCTTCTAATAATTTAATTTGAGTTTTCGTTCTATCTTTAACAATATTTTTGCTAATAAAATAGTTATAATCTGCCATTGCTGCAATATTTGGTAGATGAGATATACATAGAACTTGATGTTTATTTGATATGGCTTTTAATTTTTTAGCTACACTATTTGCTGCTTTTCCGCTAATTCCTGTATCTATTTCATCAAATATTAATACTGAAGTATTATCAAATTCTGCTAATACTTTTTTAATTGCAAGCATTATTCTTGACATTTCTCCGCCTGATGCTATTTTAGATAATTCCTTTTCTGATTCTCCAACATTTGTTATAATATAAAACTTAACTATATCTTTTCCTTCTTTAAAGAATTCATCTTCTATAAAATCTACTTTAATATTTATTTTAGCATTTTTCATTTCTAATTCTTCTAACTCTTTGTTAATATTATTTACTAATTTATTTGAATATATTATTCTTATTTCATGGATTCTCTTTGCTAGAGAATTAAGTTCTTGTTCTAACTCACTCCTTTTTTTTCTTAGTTTTACATTATATTCTTCTAAATTTTCAATCTTTTTTAACTCTTTTTTTATATTTTTTTTATATTCTAAAATTTCTTCTATTGTATTCCCATATTTTCTTTTTAAAGAATGTATTAAATCTAATCTTTCTTCTACACAATCTCTTTGTTCTTCATCAAAATATATATCATCTCTATATGAACTTATATCCCTTACTATTTCTTGTAATTCATAATAAATATTCTTTAAACTACTTGATGCATTTTCGTATTTTTTATCAATATTTTCTATTTTCTCTAAAGCCCTTATTGCCATACTAATGTTATCAATTCCATTTTCCACAATTAAATTATTTGCTGTATTTAAATTGTTTGATATTTTCTCGCTATTAATCATTACTTTTCTTTGTTCTTCTAACTCATATTCTTCACTTACTTTTAAATCCGCTTCTTCTATTTCATTTATTTGATATTGTAATAAATCAATCTTTCTTTGTTTCTCTTTTTCATCTCCCAAATTTTCTTTTAGTTCTTTTAATATATTTTTGTATTCATTATAATAATTTTTATATTCATCTTTTAATAATAAAAGTTTTTCTCCTGAATATCCATCTAGATAACTTAAATGTTTTTTACTATCTAATAAATTTTGATTATCATTTTGTCCATGTATTTCTATAAATTCTTGCATAAACTCCCTTAATTCGTTTACTGTTACCATCCTTCCATTTATTTTACACATGTTTTTACCATTATTATTTATTTCCCTAGATACAATAATATTTCCATCTTCTGCTTTATTTGATTCTGGAATATACATACATAATTCTACAAATGAATTAGTCGCACCTTTTCTAATCATATCTTTAGAAAATCTTCCCCCTGATATTATTTCTAAAGAATCTATTATTAATGTTTTTCCTGCTCCTGTCTCCCCTGTCAATACATTAAGTCCCTTATTTAGTTCTATGTTTAAATCTTCTATAATTCCTATATTTTTTATATGTAAAGTAGATATCATAATATTTCCTCCTCATCAAAAAAATGTTCGTAGTTATTCTATATTGTTTTTTCTTAATTGTCAATAGTTTTACGAACATTTTTTCTTATTTATATGAATTCTTCAAAAACAAGATTTGCTAAATCTAGTCCTTTATTGGTTAATCTAATATTATTTAAATCTACTTTTATTAAACCTTCAGATACTAATTTATCCAGTTCTTTTCTGTATAAATATAATGGATTTTCTTGATATTTCCTCTTAAATTTAGAAATATCAACACCTTCAATTTTTCTAAAACCTAGCATCATATATTCTTTTTCTTTATCTTCTTTTGTTTGTCTTTCCTCTATTTCTATATTATTATTTAAATTATTATTAGCTATATTTGAAATATATTCTTTTATATCAGATGTATTACAAAACCTAACATTATTTATATAAGAATGAGCAGCTATACCAAAACCTTTATATTCTTCTTGATTCCAACAATTTAAATTATGTTTTGATTCTTCATTAATTTTTGAAAAATTAGATATCTCATAATGATTATATCCATTAAGTTCTAAAAAATCTTTAACATACCAATACATTTTTCTTTCTTCTTCATCAGTAGGTAAATTTATTTTTCCTTCATCTAATTGTTTTTTAATTACGGTTCCTTCTTCTACTATTAATGAATATACACTAATATGATTAGGATTTAATTTTACTATTTTTTCTAAACTTTCTTTTATATCTTTAATCGTTTGATTTGGTAACGCTATCATTAAATCTACATTAATATTACTAAATCCAATCTCTTTTACTAGATTATAAGTATCTAAAAATTCCTCAAATGTATGAATCCTTCCTAATTGTTTTAATAATTTATTGTTAGTACTCTGGAGACCAATACTTAATCTATTTATTCCTATCATTTTATAATCTACTAGTTTTTCTTTAGTAACAGTTCCTGGATTCACTTCGATTGTAATCTCTATATTTTTCCAGTGAGTTTCATTGTTTGTTAATTTTTCTTTTAATAAACTCAGAATTTCTACTATGTATTTTTTATCTATATAAGAAGGTGTCCCTCCTCCTATATATATAGTTTTAACATTATAATTTAAAAAATCAAATTGTTGTATCTCTTTTTTTAAAGCTTTTACATAACTTTTTATTAAATCATCTTTATTACAAAAAGAAATAAAATCACAATAATTACATTTCTTTTTACAAAATGGTATATGTATATATATTCCAAAAATGTCATTCATTTGCTATCTCCATTATTTTTTTCAATCTATAATTTACACCTGACTTTCCAAGTGGTTTGTCTAATTTTTTTCCTAAATCTGCAAGTGATATATCTGGATTTTCTAATCTTAAATTTGCAATTTCTTTTAAACTATCACTTAATTTATTAAACTTACCATTTTGCTTTAATTTATTAATTGCCTCTATTTGTTCTATTGAAGCATTTATTGTTTTATTTAAATTTGCTGTTTCGCAATTTACTATTCTATTTACTTTTCCCCTCATTTCCTTTTGAATACGTATTTCTTCAAAATTCATAACAGCTTTAGCTGCTCCAATTAATGCTAAAAATTTAGATATTTCTTCTCCTTCTTTTATATATAAAGATTTTTTATTTGCTACTATCATTTTTTTTGCATTTATATCTAAAACTTTTAAAACGCAGATTATATCATTTAAATTCTCTTCCGTATTAAAACTAATTTCTAAATGATACTTTTTATTAGGATCATTAATAGATCCAGATCCCATAAATATTCCTCTTACTATTGCTTTTAAATGCTCATCTTTTAATTTTTCTATATATTCTTCTTTTAAGTAAATTAAATTATTTTTTATATCTACTACATAATCAACATTTTTTTTCTTTAATGTTATTACAAAGTTTTTCCCAACTATTTCTATATTGTGATTTATATCTAAATTTGTAAGTAATTTAGAAAACCTATTAATATTATAATCGCTTTCTGTAGAGAATTTTATATTATTTTTTTCACCTATTTCTATATTTCCAGAAATTAAATATCCTATTAATTCATTTTTTACAATCTCTTTATTTGATAAATTACTATTTTTATTTAATTCTTGTTTTACTTCTGAAGAAAAAGACAAACTCACTCACTCCTTAAAACTAATTTTTAGTCCCTTAGTTTAATTTGGTTATAATTACCCTATTATTATCACATAAATCTTTTTTACAATAAGTGTCTATATATTTACCCTGATTTTTAATTAAATTCTCCACCTCTTCTTTTTGATCATAACCAATTTCTAAGCATAAATATCCATGAAATTTTAAATATTCATCTGCTTTAGATATTATTTTTCTATAAAAGTTCAATCCGTCATATCCACCGTCTAATGCTATCATAGGTTCTTTTTGTATCTCTTTATCAAGTTTTTTTAACACTTTTCTTTTTATGTATGGCGGGTTTGACACTATTATATCATACTTTTCTTTTACTAAATTTTTGAATAAATCTGATTCTATAAATGTTATTCTATCTTCTACTTCATTGTTTTTTGCATTTAATTTTGCAATATTTAAAGCTTTTCTGGATATATCTACCGCCGTTACTTCACTACCTTCAATATATTTTGCAAGTGATACAGCAATTGCTCCACTTCCTGTACATAAGTCTAAGAATTTTTTTGCATTTATTTTCTTTGCTATTTTTATTACTTCCTCTACCAGAGTCTCCGTATCTTGTCTTGGTATTAGTACATTTTCATCCACATAAAATGTCATTCTCATAAATTCTTGAATATGTGTTATATGTTGTAGTGGTATTCCTTGACATAGCTTTTTTATTATTTTAAAATAGTTTACTTCTTGTCTTAACATTACTACTTCTTTATCATACACCATCAAATATTCTCTTGGTTTATTTAATACATACTGCATTACTAATCTTGCTTTTATGTTTGGTTCTGTTATATTATTATTTTTAAGCATTATCATTCCTTTTCTTATTGTTTCTCTAATTGTCATAACCTCACCTCCATTATACATAAATATAATATCATATATTTCCCTTATTTTCCAGAAAAATAGTGCCATTTTTTATTTTGGCACTATTTTTTATTCTATAATCCTTTTTTTATTCTTTTAATCTCTTCTTCTGTTAATTTTGTAATATTTTTTATTTGCTCTAATGATAAGTTATTTTTTAACATTTCTTTAACAAGTTCTTCTATTTTTTGTTTTTTTCCTTCTTCAAGCCCTTGCTCGATTCCTTGCTCAATCCCTTGCTCAATCCCTTGCT
>CAZQTH010000003.1:33082-57317 GCA_964596175.1 uncultured Clostridium sp.
CCTTGCTTAAGTCCTTGCTTAAGTCCTATTCTAGTTGCTCTTTCAATTGCATCTGCCTCATCTCTTATTGCTTTAAGTCTAAATTCATAGTTGTTTCTTTCTTCATTACTTAAACTCATTGAAGCAAGTTTTTTATTTATTTTTTCCACTTCCTTATTTATTTTACTTGCTTTTTTCACTTTTTCATCACTCCCTATAAATAACCATAACCATTGTGCTATTTTCGTATTCTCCTCCTGATTCTTTTTCTTAAATTTAGGTAACTCTATTATATGTATTTCTAAGTATTCTGTTGCATATTTATCTTCTTCTTTATACCCCATATCTATTACTTCATTTGGGTTTGGCTCTTCAAACTTCATTCTTGCTATTGAATGATATTCATTCCTTTTATAATAATTAAAGTCTAGTATATTAATTACTATTGATTTTTTGCACTCTGTATATGGTTCCCCTTCTTTTATACTACTTGCATAATTACTTGATAAATAATATGGTATTCTCTGTTCTATATTATGTTGGTTTTGTACCTGCATTTCTACGTCTACCACTATATTTGTATTTAATGTTACTTTTAAGTCTAAAATTCCATATTTACTATCATAATAATTTTTTGGTATTTCTGGATTATTAATTTGTATTTCTTTGATTTTAACATCTAATATACTTTCTAAAAAATCTTTTAGACTACTTTTATTTTCTTCTTGTCCAAATATCCTTTTAAATACGTAATCAGATGTTAATGGCAATTTTTCTTGCATATACTTCCTCCTTTATTTTAACATCTTTATTATTTTTTTTCAATAAAAAAACTGGATTTTATAGATAAAAATTAATTTTATGATTAAATAAAAATGATTGATATAAATTTTAAATTATTTTACATACTTATACACACTGCTAAATATTCGTTTGTAATAATTAAATTGAAATATCAGAAATTAAATTATTTTGAATTAATCTTAAAATAAAATTGTTCAATTGCAATCAAACAATTATATTATAACACCTAAAATTCAAGAAGTTTGTCGAAACCTGTCAGATATATTAATTTTTTTTATTTATTAAAAAAGAGTGATATAAAAATCACTCTTATCAACTTATTCTTCAAAAAATTTATCAAATTTTTCTTCATTAATTTTTTCATGTTGTAGTAATTCTTCAGCAATTGCATCTAATTTATCTCTATGTTCTTGTAATAATGAAATCGCCTTATTATATGCTGTATTTATTAATTCTTTTACTTCTTCTCCTATCTTATCTCCAATATTTTCACCAAACACTTGCATTTCATATGGTTCTTTTCCTTGGAAATCTATTGGTCCTAGTTTATCACTCATTCCATATTTAGTTACCATATCTCTTGCAATATTTGTTGCAACTTCAATATCATTACTTGCTCCTGTAGAAATATCATTTAATACTAGTTTTTCTGCTGCCCTACCTCCAAGTAAAGCTACTAATTTTTCTTCCATTTCTGTTTTTGATATATAGTATTTATCTTCATCAGATTTATACATTGTATATCCACCTGCAACGCCTCTTGGTATAATAGATATCTCTTTTACATTTGTTTGTGTAGGCAAATATCTACTAACTACAGCATGACCTGCTTCATGATATGCTGTTAGTCTTTTATCCTTATCTGAATACTTCCTTTCTCTCTTTTCAAGTCCTACAGTAACTTTTTTAACTGCTTCTTCAATATCTAAATTTTCTATATCTTCATGTCTATTTTTAGTTGCTATTATTGCTGCTTCGTTTAGTATATTTTCAAGTTCTGCACCTGTAAATCCTGCTGTATCTTCTGCTATACTTTCTAAGTTCACATCATCTGATAATTTTTTATTTTTACTATGAATTTTAAGTATATCTAATCTTCCTTTTAAGTCTGGTACAGGTATTGTAATTCTTCTATCAAATCTTCCAGGTCTTAAAAGTGCTTTATCTAACATTTCTGGTCTATTTGTTGCAGCTAATACTATTATTGTTTCTTCTGAACCGAAACCATCCATTTCAACTAATAATTGATTTAATGTTTGATTATTTTCACTTTCTGCTCCATTACTGGTTGTCCTTCTAGAACCTATTGCATCTATTTCATCTATAAATACAATACATGGTGCTAGTTTCCTTGCTCTTTCAAATAGCTTTCTTACTCTAGATGCTCCAAGTCCTGCAAACATTTCTATAAATTCTGAACCACTCATTGAAATAAATGGTACATCTGCTTCACCTGCAATAGCTTTTGCAATTAAAGTTTTTCCTGTTCCTGGTTTTCCATATAGTAAAACTCCTTTTGGAACTCTTGCTCCCATTTTAGTATATTTTTCTGGTCTTTTTAAGAAATCGACAATTTCCATCATTTCTTGTTTCTCTTCATCTAAACCTGCAACATCACCAAATCTAATTTTCGTTTTTCTTTCTGTATCATCATATACCTTTCCCTTTTCTCCTAATCCTTGGATCTTAAATAGCATTATAAATAGTGCAAGCATTATAGCAGTTGGTAAAAATGAAATAATATAACTTGGTAATTGTGATATAAAACTTTTTGACTTTTGTATTAATTCTATTTCATTTCCTTCTTCTACTTTTGTTTGTAATAATTCAATAAAACTTTGCTGATTTGGTATAATTGCTGTTTTTTCTTCTTCTTCACTCTTCAATTTTACTTTAGCACTGGAACTACCTGTCGTTAATTCTATACTTTCTACGTTCTCATTATTTATTTCACGAATTAAATCTGTATATGCTAAAACATTTTCTTCATCATTTGATTGGTTTTTCATTAAATATATTGTTATACCTATTAATATTGCTAATATAATTAATAATACTAAAATTAATATTAATCCATTTCTTCCTTTTTTTTCATTATTTTGATTTCTGTTGTTTCCTTTCTCTTTGTTCATTTCTCCTCCTTCTCCCCTTAGTTTCAAATTTATGCTTCTGAGCCTTTTGGCTCTTGTTCTTCATTTTCTTTTTCTTCCTTTTCTTTTTTCTCTTCTTCCCTTTCTTTTCTCTTTTGCTCTTCTTTCTGTTTTTCCTCTTCTTTCACTCTTTCTTTTTCTTCTATTTGTTTTTTTATTATTTCTTGTGCTTCCGCTATTTTCATCAATTCTGCTTGTTTTTTTACAAATTCACTTTTTAATATAAATATAGCAGCAACCAGATATATAGTAGCAACCACAACATACATTACTTGGAAATATTCCATATTAAATTGTATAAATATATTTACCCCTATATAGAGAATATTTAATATTATTGATAATGTAAGTGCATACACAGACATATTAAATACAGCAACATATCTCATTTTTATTTTAGCAAACCATGCTGCAAAAAATCCGAAAAAACTAAGAAGTATTGCATTTGAAAGTGTAGATAAGAAATACATTACAAAAGCATAAATAAATATTGTTAAAAATACACTTATATATAATGTTGCCATTTGATTACTATTTGCATAATTTATCACATCTTGCTTATTAAATTCTGTTATTCCCATATTATCTAATGTATCCGTATATAAATACTCTATTGTTCCTGCAACAGAAGCATTTTTTACAATTGCTTTATCTTTTAGAATTAATATTCCTTCACCTTCATTAATTATTGTATTTTTATATTCGTTAATTGTATTTTCATCTTCTGTATTAGTATCTATAATAGTTTTTCCTACAACCGAATCTTCAGCAGATATTATTATTGGTTCTTCTGATTCTACATTTAATATTCCTTCTTTATATGAAAACTCTGGAAAACTATTTTGCAAATAAGATATTCCTTCATCTATTAAATTATGTGTTTGATATAGAATTCCTAAACATACTACTATTGTAAGTATTGCAACTATTTTAGATAGATAATTTATAGCTTTTCCTACTCCCTGTGCTGACATGTTAGGGTATTTTTCTATTTTTACAATCGAATACCAGACTTTTTTAAAGAATCCCATATTAAATTCTATATCATCATTATTTTTTTTAGGTTCTTTATTATTTACTTCTTCTGTTTTATTTTCTTTTTCCATTTATCTGTACTCCCTTCTTATGCTAGAATCTACAAATTTTGGATTTATTTCTAATCTTACTTTATCTCCTATTTTAATATCCTTCCCTGTTATATCTAAAATAATATGATAAGCTCCAATTCTTCCTAATATCTTTAAATTTTCATTATTTATTTTTACATAAAGACCTTCTTTTTTAAATAACTTTTTTATATCATTTTTTAAGAATCTTATTTTATCTACAAACCTAAACAAATCATCTTCTGCTTTCACATTAAATCCACTCATATATCCACAAGGTACAATTACAATTTTCGTTTCCTTTTTTGTTTTATATGAATTAGAATAACCAATATTAAAATTTTTTGGTAATTCTTTTATTTCTGTAACTGTACTTTCTAAATATGCTATTTTTTTTAGGTCTAGATTGTCTTTAAATGGTAATCTTCCCAGAAAAATTGAACCTATTCTTACTGCATTTAAGTGCATATACGGATATTTTATAAATGCTGATGAATTACATACATGTAAAACTCCTGGATTTATTTTGTTCATTTTTAAAACTTCTATTACATCTATGAATCTTTGAAATTGTTTTTTAGTATATTTTTCATTAAAAAAACTTACCGAAAAATGTGTATATGTTCCTTCTATTTTTATATGTTTTAAATTTTTTATAATTTCTACTAATTCATCTCTTTTGGAATAAATAAATCCATATCTTCCAAACCCTGTATCTATTTTTAAGTGTACTTTAATTTTTCTTTCTGACTCTTTGCCTAGTTTTTCGATTACTTCACTATCTTCTTTAGAACTTAGTGTAAGTATTATATCATTTTCTATTAATTCTTTCAATTCTTCTTCTATATTACATGCTGATAACATTAATATCTCTTCTTTTATTCCAGCTTTTCTTAAAAGAAGTGCTTCTTCTTTAGATGTTACTGCAAAACTTGATATTCCATTTTCTATTAAGATTTTTGTGAATTCTACTATTCCTAAACCATATCCATTTGCTTTTACAACAGCTATTATTTTTAAAGGATTTCCATTATCGTCTTGTCCGCTTTTTTGAGCAAAATCTTTTATTTTTCCTATATTATGCACCAAATCATCTTTTTCAATAACTAAAATATTCAAAGTTAAACTCTCCTTTATTTAGCAAGTTTTCTTCTTATTTCTCTTAATGTTCTAAATGTTTTTTCAGAGAATTTATATAATTTGTATCTTAGTGGTTTAAATGGAAGGTACACTTCTCCTATAAATTCTGTAAATGTTGCTCCAAATCCTTGTTTAAATCTATATAATCCATATTGTGGATGATTTTCATCTACTACTCCTGATACTCCTCTAAAATCATAAACATCATCCCCTCTTGCGATTGCCATTTTTATCATTTCCCATTGTAATAAATAATTTGGCATTAGGTTTCTATGCTCATTACTACTTGCTCCATACAGATACCATGTTTTATTCCCATAAAAGATAGGTATTACTCCTGATATTGGCTTTCCTTCATAATATGCCATTAAAACTTTCATATGTTCTCCTAAACAGTCATACATTTTTTCAAAATACTCTAATGGTCTTATTATAAATCCATCTCTTTTCCCTGTTTCTACCATAATATTATAAAAGTCTTTTAAATCTTCTTTTGTTCCTTCTTTTACTGTAACACCTTTTTTTGTTGCTAAACGTACATTATATCTCCACTTTTGTTTAAATCCTGCCATCACTTCATCTTCTGTTTTTCCTTTTATATTTAAACGAAATACATATCTTGGTTGAATTTCATCTTTAAAATCTTTTGCATCATCTTTTATCTTATATCCTATTTTTGTAATAATTTCTCTATATTCTTCATCTGAACTTAATATGTCCGGCTCATTTCTAAAGACAAATGCTTTATATTTTCTAGCAAGTTCTTTTATCCCTTCTGTTAATTGTTTTAAAACTTCTTCATCATGTATATCACATACAGGTCCTCTTGATGAATACATCATATTTCCAAATATAGGCATTTTACGTATCCATACACAAATTGAACCTATTATATTTCCATCATCATCTTCTGCTAAGACTACTTCTGGTTTCCAATTTGTTTTTTTTACTTCTGCCCATTCCAATGATTGTTGAAAGTTACATCTTTCATGATTTTCTAGAAATTTTTTATATTCTTTTTTTGATTCTTCATCTGTTACGAATCGCATTACTTAATCACTCCTAATTATTATTTACAATCTAAACGTATTTTACACTAATTCACAAAATTTTACAAGCATATTAGTGTTTTAAACAATATTTTTTAAATAAATTAATAACGTATTAAATTATAGTCATGAAAAATTATAAATTAGAATTTAAAAGAAAAATAAATAATTTATTAATAAAATTATAGAAACAAAAAAATCAACCTATTACAGTTGATTTATCAATACTTCACCAAAGTACGACTATTTTATTTAATGGAGCAGGTAGTGGGAATCGAACCCACGTCATCAGCTTGGAAGGCTGAGGTTCTACCATTGAACTACACCTGCATTTCCTCCTGACAATTATAGATTATAAAGGTTTTTTCACTTTTTGTCAATAGTCTTTTTGAATTTTTTAAAATTTCTATTTCCTATTATCAATACAAGCTTTCACTAAGCCTACAAATAAAGGTGCTGGACGATTTGGTCTTGATTTTAATTCAGGGTGGAATTGTCCAGCAATAAAGTATGGATGGTCTTTCATTTCAACTATTTCTACTAAGTTTCCATCTGGAGATGTTCCAGAAACTGTTAAACCTGCCTTCTCTAACTTTTCTCTATAATCATTATTAAATTCATATCTATGTCTATGTCTTTCTGATATTTCTTTTTTCCCATATACTTTACTTGCTAAACTTCCTTCTTTAATTATACAAGGATATGCTCCGAAGTCTCATTGTTCCGCCTTTTTTATTTATTTTCTTTTGTTCTTCCATTATATGTATTACTGGATTTTTAGTCTTTTCATCAAGTTCTGCTGAATTTGCATCCTTTAAACCTAACACATCTCTTGCAAATTCTACAACTGCCATTTGCATACCAAGACATATTCCTAAAAATGGTATATTATTTTCTCTTGCATATCTAATTGTTTCTATCTTACCTTCTATACCTCTTGTTCCAAATCCACCTGGTACTATTATTCCATCATATTTAGATAAGATATCTTTTACAGTTTCTCTATTTATTTTTTCTGCATCTACTAATTCCACTTCTACATTTACATTATTTTTAAATCCTGCATGATATAGACTTTCTATTACTGATATATATGAATCTTCCAATTTTATGTATTTTCCTACAATAGATATTTTTATTTTATTATTTTTATCTATTTTTCTAATACTATCTATCATCTCTTGCCATTTTGAATTATCTGGTATATAGTTGTCTAATTTTAAATGATTACAAACCTCTCTCGCTAGTCCTTCTTCTTCTAACATTAATGGTACAGCATATAAACAATCAGCTGTCTTATTTTGAATTACACTTGACTTTCTAACATTACAAAATAATGCTAACTTTTCTCTTATACTTTCTGGTATATCTAATTCTGTTCTACATACTAATATGTTTGGTTTTATTCCATATCCTTGTAATTCTTTTACTGAATGTTGAGTTGGCTTTGATTTTATTTCATTAGAACCATGTATATATGGAAGCAATGTTACATGTATATATAATACATCTTCTGGATTTTTTTCTAAACCTACTTGCCTTATTGCTTCTATTATAGATAAACCTTCTATATCTCCTACCGTTCCTCCTATTTCTGTTATTACTATATCTGTATCAGTATCTTCAAAACCATATATTCTACTCTTTATTTCATTTGTTATATGTGGTATTACTTGTACAGTCTTTCCTAAATATTCTCCTTTTCTTTCTTTTTCAATTACAGTAGAATATACCTTTCCCATTGTTATACTTGAATTATTTGTAAGATTTTCATCTATAAATCTTTCATAATGACCTAAATCTAAATCTGTTTCTGCTCCATCGTCTGTAACAAATACTTCTCCATGTTCACAAGGATTCATTGTACCTGGATCCACATTTATATAAGGGTCAAATTTTTGTATTGTTACCTTATACCCTCTATTTTTTAATAGTCTACCAAGTGATGCTGCTGTGATTCCCTTTCCTAATCCTGATACTACTCCTCCTGTTACAAATATGTATTTTGTATTCATTTTTTTCCCCTTTCCAAAATAAAAAAAGATTAAAAATTCGCCAAAAAATTTGGTTTTTTTTTAATCTATTATTAGTTTACCACTTTACTTTAATTTTTACAATAGTTTTCATCAAAATTTCAAAATACATTTAAAATTATTTTAAATTTTCATGATAAGCCACTGATTTTTGGTAATTACTTTTCACTTCATCACTTGATAAGGCAGGGTTATATATTTTTTGTAGCTTGTACTCCATATGGTATATCAAAAATAATACAAAAAAACAATGTGCAGAAAATGTAAAAAAATTTATCCTAAGAATTATCATTTTGTGGTATACTATTTATATAAAAAATATAAAGGAGGAATTACTTATGCCAACACCACATAATGAAGCAAAATTAAGAGATATAGCAAAAACAGTTATAATGCCTGGAGACCCTCTTCGTGCAAAATATATTGCAGAAAACTTTTTAAAGGATGTAAAATTAGTAAATCAAGTAAGAGGAGTGTATACATATACAGGAAAATATAAAGAAAAAGAAATAACTATTATGGCATCAGGAATGGGAATGCCTAGCATGGGAATATATGCTTACGAATTATATAAATTTTATGAAGTAGAAAATATAATAAGAATAGGTTCTTGTGGAGCATATAAACCAGAATTAAAATTATTTGATATAATTTTAGCTGATAAAGTTTTTAGTGAGTCCAACTTTGCTTTAACATTAAATAATGATAATTGTCATATTGTAGAAGGAAATAATGACTTGAATTCTATTATAGAAAAAACAGCAAGAAAAACAAATGTTAATATTATAAAGGGAAATACAGTTTGTACAGACTGTTTTGATGTTTATATGACAGATGTAAATAAATTTTTAGAAAGAGTACCATCTGATTTTAATCCCGTTTCTGCTGAAATGGAAGCTTTTGCATTATTCTATACTGCTAAAATATTAGACAAAAAAGCAGCCTGCTTAATGAGTGTTGTAGATTCCAAATACATTAAAGAAATTGCAACACCTGAAGAAAGACAAACAGGTTTAAATAATATGATAAAACTTGCCTTAGATAGTATCTTAGAACTTTAACCAATGCTTTTTAGAATGAGCAAATCTCACAAATAAGTATAAAACAAAAATATCCTTAATTGAAATAAGGATATTTTTGCTGTTTTTTACTCCGTCCTAAAAACAGGAATAAAAACACTAAAATTTTATTTCTTTATAGATAATATTTTATACTTCATAACCCCACCAGGTGCATTTACTTCAACTACATTATTTCTCTTAGCCCCAATTAATGCCTCTCCTAAAGGTGACTCATTAGAAATTTTATTTTCAGCTAAATTTACTTCTGTAGATCCAACAATTTGGTATTCAATTTTCTCATCAAATTCCATATCTAATACTCTAACGATATTTCCTACTTGGACAGTATCTGTATTAATATCTTTTTGATCTATTATTTTTGCATGTCTTAATTTATCTTCAAGCTCTACAATTCTTGTTTCGTTTTCTGCTTGTGCAGTTTTTGCTTCATCATATTCTGAGTTTTCAGATAAATCACCAAATCCCAATGCTACTTTTATTCTATCTGCTATTTCAGCTCTCTTTTCTGTTTTTAAATAATTTAACTCCTCTTCTAATTTATCATATCCTTCTTGTGTTAATATTACTTCTTTTTTCTCATCCATTGTTAATTTCTCCTCTCTTTAAGTAATTTATTTTTTAGAATCTTATATATATTACGGCAAAAAATGAAATTTGTCAAGCAAACTCCATTTTTTTATTTTACATTATATTCATTTTATATAAAAAGTATTCTTTTTTATGTATTTTTCATTTTTTATTTTATTTTCATATATTTTTTAGCACCTTTTAAATAATCAATTCCAGAGAATATTGTTGCTATAACTTGAATTATCATCATTATTGTAACAAACAAATTTAATATTAAGTCTCCTCCTTGTAACACTCCTGTAAAACATTCTCCAAATGCATTTAAATCCAAAAATGCTAAGACAATAGCTAACATCTGTGTTACTGTTTTCAATTTCCCCCATTTAGATGCTGCAATTACTTCTCCACCTTGTTTTACTGCAATTAGTCTATATCCTGATACCACAAATTCTCTTGCTAATACTATAATTGGTATCCATGCAGGTAATTTTTGCATTTCTACTAGCATCATCATTGCAGCAAGCACAAGTATTTTATCAGCCAAAGGATCCAGAAATTTACCAAATGCTGTTACTTGGTGATTTTTTCTTGCTAAATATCCATCTAATTTATCTGTTATAGAAGCTATTATAAATATAAGGTCAATTACAATCCATTCTATAGGTATTCCTGAAAGTTTTCCTTCTATTCCAAAGAAAGGAATTATCACCATTATCGGCACTAATATTATTCTAAATATAGTTAATTTGTTTGGCAAATTCATATATCATCCCTCACTCTTCATTTTTTAGTATTTCAATTGCCCTTTGTAATTGTGTATCTTCACTTCTATCAACATTTAAGACATTTTCTACTGTTTCTGGTAATTCAACTTCTTCATCAGGTTCTATTCCAATATTGTTTATTTCTGTTCTATTTGGTGTTAGATATTTCTCAGAGGTTATTTTTAATCCACTTCCATCAGATAAAGTAATTAATTGTTGTATTACTCCTTTTCCATATGTTGTTGTTCCTACAATAGTTGCCTTTTCATGATCTTTTAATGCTCCTGCAAGTATTTCTGATGAACTTGCTGTATTTTCATTTGTAAGTACTACAATTGGCATATTTATTATTGGATCATCTGTTGTTTTTTCAACTGTTTCATTATCATTTTTATCAACTTCATATAAAATAACAGAATCCTTATCTAATATATAATTTGCAATTTGTAAAGCCTCATCAACAATTCCTCCACCATTATTTCTTAAATCTATAATCAATGAAGTAATTCCTTGTTCCTGTAATTCTTCAAATTTAGCTTTAAATTCATCGGCTGTTCCTTCATCAAATGAAGAAAATGCTATATAACCAATATTATCTTCTAATACTTCTCCTTCAACAGGATTCATTTTTATATTTTCTCTTGTTAATTCAAATATTAAAGTTTGATTATCTCTCAATATTTCTAATGTTACTGTTGTGCCTTCTTCACCTTTAATCACATTTGAAGCTTCTGTCATTTGTTCTCCTGTATATTGTACACCGTCTATAGAAATAATATAATCTCCTGGTTGTATTCCAGCTTGCTCTGCTGGTCCTCCTTTTATTGGTGATAGTACCATTATTCTATTTACTTCTGTATCTTGTATCATATATATGCCTACACCAACAAAATTTCCTGTTGTATCTGCCATATAATCTTCCATATCATCTTTTGATATATATTCAGTATATTCATCTCCTAAACCATCTATATATCCTGCGATTGCTCCTTCTTTTAATGCTTCTTCATCCACTTCACCAAGGTAGTATTTATCTATTAGGGCTCTAAATTGATTTAGTGTTTCTACTAATTCCTCATTACTATTTGCTTCTGCTACTAATTGTAGTCCGAAAACTATCATTTGTAAAATATTGATACATTCCTATTGATGTTATTAAAAAAGTTATAAATGCCACTAAAATAATAAGCATAACTATTTTATAAGTTTTAAATCTTCTTTCTTCTCCCATTTTTTGCCTCCGTTTTTTTATTCATTGTGTTACCAAATCTGGGCGGAAGACCTCCGCCCATATAGTTTTAAAATTATTTAATTAATTATATGTATTTTATTAGTTGAAAATTACTAATATATTTATGGTAGATAATTTTTTGGGTTAACTCTACAATCATAAGTTCCTGGACTAGTCCTTACTTCAAAATGTAAGTGTGGACCAGTTGAATTTCCAGTTGAACCAACTTTCATTATTTGTTGTCCTTGTACTACTCTATCTCCTGCTGAAACTGTTCTCGATCCATCTTGTCCATGTGCATATAATGTATATAAACCATTATCATGTTTTATTACAATATAATTTCCATAACTTCCACTTAATCTTTCAGATATTATAACAGTTCCATCTGCTACTGCAAATATAGGTTGTCCATTTATTCCTGAAGAACCAAAGTCTACAGCTCCATGATATGCACCACTTGAATAATATATACCTGTTGTAATTGTTTGATATCCAGATGGTACTGGATAAATAAATCCATATGAACTAATTTTACTAAAATCTGCACTTCCAGAAGCTGTTCCTGATGATGATCCACTACTAGTGCTACTACTGCTACTACTAGCTGCTGCTTTTGCTGCTTCTTCTGCTGCTTTTATTTTTGCTTCCATCTCTTGAATTTGTTTATCTATTTCTGCATTTGCTTCTGTTAATTCATCTATTTGTGCTTGAATTTCTTGTTCTTCTTCAGAAAGCTCTGCAACTTGTGCGTCTTTTTCACTTTTTAATACTTCTAATTGAGCACTAATTGCCTCTTTAGTGGTTTTTGAATTATCCAATTCTGTTTTACTATTTTCTAATTCTGTCTTTGCTTGTTCCACTTCATTTTTCTGAGTTTCAAGTGAATCTAATAATTCCATATCAGCTTCTGCTAATTCTGCTGCTAAATAATAAGATGAAATTAAATCCACTATACTATTAGAAGAAAGTATTAAATCTAGATATGTTGTTTCACCTGATTCTTGCATTACTACTAATCTTTCTTCTGCCAATTCTTTGCTTTTATCATATTCTGCTTGCATCTCTTCTAACTTATTTTGAGCCTCTTCTATTTGTTCATTTAATTCACTTATTTTTGTATCTAATTCACTTATTTGAGATTCATAATCAGATATTTGACTGCTCAAATTGTTTATTTCTTCTTGTGTACTTGATATTTGTGCTTGGACATCTTCTAACTCTTCTTGTGCACTATCAATTTTCTCATCATTTTCATTTTTCTCACTTTCTAATTGACTTGTTGAAGATGATGTTGCCATTGTTACGGTTTGTAATATCATTACTGTTATAATAACTGCCCCCAATATTTTTATAACTACCCTTTTCATAATTTCCTCCTATTTTTATTAGTTTATCTAATCACTTTCTTCTTCAGTAGTTTGTGTTTGTGGTATTAACCCATTTGTTATATATGGTAATGGATCAGTTGTAACTCCATTTAATCTTACTTCAAAATGTGCATGTGGTCCTGTTGAATATCCAGTTGAGCCTACTAGTAACACTTCATCTCCTCTTTCTACAGTTTGTCCTTCTTCAACTAAAATTTCTGATCCGTGAGCATATAATGTAGAAACTCCTCCTCCATGGTCTATTATTACCATATTTCCATATGCACTATTGTAGGTTGCTTTTGTTACAACTCCATCATTAGCTGCTATAAATGTTGCTCCCGTTGGTGCACTTATATCCACACCTGTATGCAATTTATATACTCCTGTAATTGGATGAGTTCTCATTCCATATTCAGATGTTATTCTTGTATAACCAGGTACTGGCCACGCAAGTTCTCCTCCAATATATTCTGAAGCTATACTTCCCAGTGCTAAAGCTAGTATTTCCTGATTTATTTCATCAAATCTTGTATTATATTCATCTATTTGTGCTTGAATTTCTTGTTCTTCATCTGATAATTTTGATATAAAATTTTCTCTTACTGTTTTTATATTTTCTAAAACAGCAGCAGTTTTTAATTGACTAGCTTTTATTGTTGCTAATTCTTCTTTTTTTTGTTCTAATTGTTCTTTACTTGTTTGTATTTCATTTTTCTTTTCCTGCATATCATCTAATAATTCTATTTCATAACTTGCAATCTCTGAAATCAAGAAATAACTAGACAAAAATTCTGAAATACTCTTGGAGCTAAGTAGAACATCTAGATATTCTATATCACTTGACTCTTGTACAGCAACTAAATAATTCTCTAACAATGTTTTTTGTGAATTATACGATTCTTCAGCTTTAGCTAAATTAGCTTCTACTTCGTCTATTGAATTTTGTAATTCAGTTATTTGTGTATTTAAATCATTTAACTCTTGCTCTGATTCAGAAATCCTTTCATCTAATTTTTGTACTTGTTGTAAGTTTTCTGTTAACTCATCCTGTACTTCCTCCAACTCTTCGTTTGCCTGATCTATTTGTTCTTGAATTTCATTTTTTTCATTTTGTAGATTTTCTACTGCTGTATTAATTGAATTACTTGTATCTTCATTCTCTGCATGTACATAAGGAAAAATACTAAATATAATCGTTACAAAAGCTAAAATAATAATTAAAAACTTTCGCATCTTTTCTCCTTTATACTTTTAAATATTTTCTCATTGAGATTACACTTCCTAGAACACCTATACCAATTCCTAGTAACATATATACAACTATTATTGAGTTAAACATGTCACTAAAACTAATTAGGTTCATATTAATCAATTGCATAAACTCTGAACTTATTAATTTATCTGCTATAAAACTATATGCTCCTCCAACTATTGCAATTGAAATAACACTTGCTAAAATTCCTATAATCATACCTTCAACTATGAAAGGCCATCTTATAAAACTATTTGTTGCTCCAACATATTTCATAATTGAAATCTCTTTTCTTCTTGCATGTACTGTTAGTTTTATTGTATTTGCTATAATAAATATTGAAATTATAATTAATAAAGCTAATATTACTCCTGTTACGATTTTTATTCCATTTGCTAAGCTTATTAATGTTGTTACAACTTCATCTTTACTAGTAATTTTCTTTACTACATCACTATATGTATTTATTTGGTCTTGCACTTCTTGGCTTTTTGTTAAATCTGTCAAAGTTACTACATAAGATGCCGTAAATATATTATTTTCTCCTTCATATCCCTCTAATAAATCTTGTCTATCCCCAAATCTTTCTTTCATTTGTTCCAAAGCTTCATCTTTTGATACAAATTCCACTGTACTTACTCCATCAATTGCTTTAATATCCTCTCCTAGCTGGTCAATTTGTTCTTGAGTAGCTTCATTTTTAACAAATACTTGTATTCCTTGTTCTGATTCTACTTCATCTACAAAGTGATTAATATTTTCTCCTAAAATTAAGAATATACCAAATATAATCATAGTAGCACACATAATCATAAGAGAAGCACCAGTTGATTTTTTGTTTTTTAATACATTACTAAATCCTTCACCTATAAAATATCCTAATATGCTATATTTCATAATCATAACCGCCTTTTTTATCATCTCTAATTATTTCGCCTTTGCGAATGTGTATTACTCTTTTTTTCATTTTGTTTACTATGTCTTTTGCATGAGTCGCAACAACAACTGTTGTTCCTCTCATATTTATATCATTTAATAGATTCATTATGTCCCATGCTGTATCTGGATCTAAGTTTCCTGTTGGCTCATCTGCTATTAACATAGATGGATTATTTACTAGGGCTCTTGCTAATGCTACTCTTTGTTGTTCTCCTCCTGATAGTTCGCTTGGATACATCTTAGCTTTTCCACTTAATCCAACAAGTGATAGTACCATTGGTACTTGTCTTCTAATATGTCTTGGAGTAGCCCTTACAATATACATAGCATAGGCTACATTATCATATACTGTTTTATCTGGTAAAAGTCTGAAATCTTGAAATACAACTCCCATACTTCTTCTTAAATATGGTACTCTATTAGGCTTTAAAAATGTTGTATCTTTTCCATTTATTATTATATTTCCTGATGTTGGTGTCTCTTCTTTTAGTATTAATTTAATAAGTGTTGATTTTCCGCTTCCTGAAGAACCTACTAAAAATGCAAATTCTCCTTTATCTATAACAAAGTTAGCGTTTTTCACAGCTTTTGTTCCTGTATCATATATTTTTGTAACGTTTCTAAACTCTATCATTTCAGGCCTCTCCTTACATTTTGTTTTTTATATATTTTAATGGCATAATATTTTATCTTACTTTACTTTTTTATAATAACAATAAAGTTACTTTTTTGCAATACTTTTTTCTAAAAAATATGATAGAAAATCTTGGTTTTTTTTACTTATTTTCTGTTTTTCATCATTTTTCTTCAAATTATAAAATTCACAAAAAATTCACAATAAAAAAAGGAATTTCCTTTTTCACACTTTTAGTTAAAAGGATTTTCCCATTTCTTCTATTATATTTTTTGCAGTTATTCCAAAATATTCCATCAATTTTTCAACTTTACCTGATTTTCCAAATGTATCCTTTACTCCCAGTCTTATCAATTTAGTAGGATACTCTTCACTTAAAACTTCTGCTACCGCTGAACCTAATCCTCCTATTATACTATGATCTTCTATTGAAATTAATTTCTTAGTTTCTTTTGCACATTTTACAATTATTTCTCTATCTATTGGTTTTATTGTATGAATATCTACTACTCTAATATCTATCCCTTTTTCTTTCAATTCTTTTTTAGCAATTAATGCTTGTTCTACAGTTATTCCTGTTGCAAAAACTGTCGCATCTGTTCCTTCTCCTATTTGAATAGCTTTTCCGATTTTAAATTTCTGATTATCATCATAAACAATACCTGTTTTTAATCTTGCAATCCTCAAATATACAGGTCCATTTATTTTTGATATTTCTCTTACTGCCCATTTTGTCTCAATATCATCACATACAGACATCACAGTCATATTTGGCATTGTTCTCATCATTGAAATATCTTCCAACATTTGATGTGTTGCCCCATCTTCGCCAACAGTTATTCCACAATGTGTTGCACATATTTTTACATTTAACTTAGGATAAGCAATACTACATCTTATTTGGTCATATGCTCTTCCTGCAGCAAATACTGCAAATGTGCTTACATACGGTATCTTGCCACATGTAGCAAGTCCTGATGAAACTCCCATCATATTTGCTTCTGCTATTCCCATATCAAAAAATCTATCTGGAAATTCTTTTGCAAATAATTGTGTTTTAGTTGCAGTTGATACATCAGCATCCAAGACTACTACATTTTCATTTTCTTTTCCTAACTCTAATAAGGCTTCACCATAACTTTCTCTTGTTGCCTTTTTTATTTTTTCCATACACTACACTCCTTTATATTCTCTCCAGTGACATTTCCATAATCAAATACATACTCTTTTCTTTATTCATTTTTTCCTCTTAATCTCTATTTTAGTTCTTCTATTGCTATTTTATATTCTTCTTGATTTGGTGCTTTTCCATGCCATCCTACTTTGTTTTCCATATATGATACACCTTTTCCTTTAATTGTTTTTGCAATTATGCACACAGGTTTTTCCTTTATATTTTTTGCAACTTCAAAACTACTTATTATCTCTTTTATATCATGACCATCTATTTTTATTATTTGAAATCCAAAACTTTTAAATTTTTCATCAATTGGATATGGACTCATTACTTCTTCTATTGTTCCATCTATTTGTAAATTATTATTATCTACTATAACACATAAATTATCAAGTTTATACTTGCTTGCTGACATTGCGGCTTCCCAAACTTGTCCTTCTTCTACTTCTCCATCTCCTAATACACAATAAACTCTATAATCCTTTTTGTCTAATTTCCCTGCTATTGCCATACCAATTGCACAAGATAATCCTTGTCCTAATGATCCTGTTGACATATCTATTCCTGGAACTTTTGTCATATCAGGATGCCCTTGTAAATTTCCTTCTATTTTTCTAAACTCTGATAATTCAGATACATCAAAATATCCTCTATTTGCTAAACAACTATATAATGCAGGTACACAATGACCTTTTGATAATACAAATCTATCTCTATTTTCCCATGAAGGATTTTTCTCATCTATATTTAATTCATAAAAATATAGTACTGTCATTATATCTGCAATAGATAATGAACCTCCTGGATGTCCAGAACCCGCTTTATATACTTGATCTATGATTCCTCTTCTTACAACTTTTGACATTTTTTCTAACTCTTCTACACTTTCTAATCTCAAATCATATCACCTCACACACTTAATATAACATATTTAATATTTTTCTACAAGAACAATATTATTAATATTATTTTATTCTATTTTATCTTTGTCCATCATATGTTATAATATGCGATATAAAAAAGGTAAGGTGATTATATTATGTTAGATAAAATTATTGATAATTTAAAAGATGATATTGTGAAGACCACACAAGAGTTAATTAGAATTCCAAGTGTTTATTCAAAATCAGATAATGAGAAAATGCCATTTGGAGAAAATGTAAATTCTGCTTTAGAATATATGTTAAATTTAGGTAAAAAACTCGGGTTTAAAACCAAAAACTTAGATGGATATTGTGGATATATAGAATTTGGTGAAGGCGATCAACTTCTTGGTATTATTGGACATTTAGATGTAGTACCAGAAGGATCTGATTGGACATTTCCACCTTTTTCTGCAACAATATCAGATGGTAAAATCTTTGGTAGAGGTGCAATAGATGATAAAGGACCAGTAGTGGCTAGTCTTTATGCTATGAAAGCTATTATGGATAATTATAAATTAAATAAGAGAGTTCGTTTAATTATTGGTCTTAATGAAGAAAATGATTGGAAATGTATTGATTACTATAAAGCACATGAAGAATCTCCAACTATCGGTTTTAGTCCAGATGCTGACTTTCCTTGTATATACGCAGAAAAGTCTATTTTAAGTTGTTATATAAAAGAAAAATATATAAATAATAATGTTATAAAAGTAAAGGATATTGATTGTAATAATAATGCTCTCAATGTAGTTCCTAAATTTTGTAGTTTAGTTTTGGAAACAAACAAAAATGAACTTGATATTAATGATTTAATAAAAACATTAAAGAAATTGATTAAAGAAAATAATTTTGAAGTTGATATTTATAAACTAAGTAGTAATGAAATTAAATTAACTTCTTATGGTGTTCAATCACATGCTGCACATCCTGATTTAGGTATAAATGCTATTTCTAGATTGTTAATTATCTTATCATTAACTTTTGACAAATATAATTGTAATTTAGAATTATTAGACTTTTTTTGTAAATATATAAATACAGAATACACTGGAGAATCACTTGGAATATATTGCAAAGATGAATCTGGCTTCCTTACTTTAAATGTTGGTAGTTTTTCTTTAGAAAATGATATATTAAAAATAGGTATGAATTTAAGAATACCAATTCATACACCAATTTGTGATATAGAAAATTCATTTAAAGCTATATGTAATAACTATTCTAATATAAATTTCGAAACAGCTTCTACAGAAGATTTTTTATATGTTTCTAAAGACGATAAATTAGTAAAAACCTTATGTGAAATTTTTAATAAAGAAACAAATTCAAATGCAAAACCTATTGCAATTGGTGGTGGAACATATGCCCGTGCATTTGATAATTGTGTTTCATTTGGACCTAATTTTCCTAATCACAAAGATATGTGCCATCAAACTGATGAATTTGTTGAAATAGATAATCTAATTCTAACTTGTAAAATTTATGCTAAAGCTATTATAGAATTAGGAAAATAATATAATAATTTTGACTCCATCTCAAAATAAAACCAGTTATTGCTAACTGGTTCTTTTGGTATTTATATAAAGCATATCGCTATTGCTAATATATAAATCTTCCCCGCCTTAGCCGTAATGCTTTTAATTTTTAAGGACCTGCTCCTAAAAACAGGTGGGTGCCTACCTAAATACTTCTGGGCTTCTTACTATATAGTGTAAGCATGCACGCCATATTTGAGAGATCAGCCCCTCTTAATGTGTGTTGGTTCTAAAAATTAAGTCTACACGTACTATGCAGGGTTTTTATTTTTTTATAACCTTCATCTTAGGTTGTTTTTATTTTAGCACATACAGTAAATAATATCAAATGAAAATTTTCCCTTAAAAGTTCTTTTATTATTTATTATATATGATTCCCTTCTTTTTTTGAATTTATTCTCTTTTAATCAAACTTTTTTACTATTTGCTTTTTTTATTTTTTTGTGATAAAATGAATTAAGTTCGTGAGGTAGAAAGGACATTTTTCTACCTTTTTTTTATTTACATTACATATAATAATATACAGAAAAATTGTAATAAACTTCCAAGTAATATAAATAAATGAAATACTGAATGCATATACTTATGTTTTTTACCAATTCCATATAAAACTGCTCCTATTGTATATGCTATTCCTCCTAATAATAATAATACAAAACCTGTTGTTCCTAAAAGTTTTGGTAATAAACTAATTTTAAATATTATGCACCATCCCATAACTAAATAACATATCATTGAAAATACTTTGAATTTTTTTATATCTATTGAATTTAATACAATTCCTAGTATTGCTACTGCCCATATCACCCCAAATATAATCCATCCAGAAGCTATATCATATTCACGAATAGTACATAAGGCAAATGGTGTATAAGAACCAGCAATAAGCAAAAATATTGAGCAATGGTCTAATACTTGAAATACTCTTTTTGAATACCTTTTAGGACTTAATCCATGATATATACTAGACATTGTATATAATATAATCATTGTTACACCATATATTGCTCCACTTACAACCCCATATACGTTTCCATGTATTCCAGCAAAAACAACACATAATACTGTTGCAACAATTCCAAGTACTGCTCCTACTATATGTGAAGTCATATTAAATACCTCTTCTCCTTTTGTATATTTAGGTAATATTCTATCTCTTAATTTTATTCTTTCCATATTTACACTTAACCTCTTTTTATTTTCTACAATTATAACATTTATATTTTATTTAGTAAAGAATTTTATTTTTTATGAAAAGGAGGACTGTAAAAACAATCCTCCTTTCAATTAAGCAATTTCTATTTAGCTTTTTGACTCCCCTCTATATCAACTTTAAGTTTTATCAAAGCAAGAATTTGCTTTTTTGCTTCATGTGGATTATTATTTTCATCCACTAGGGGTTCACTTTTGAGAACACCGTCTTCAAGAGCATCCATTCCAAAGGTCAAATCTCCTTCTTTAATTCTAGAAGAAGTTGAAGCTAGCCAATATGTTCCCTGAATATTAGGAGCAACTTGCTGATCTTCAAATATTACACTATTGTTTTCTCCTATTCTTTTTATCAGATTATTATCTTCACTAAAACAATTTGATGCCACAGAATAGTCTACTTTGAAATCTTTTCTACTAACAGATCTTGCACTTATCCCTTTTTGTTTAAACACTTTTGAACAAAAAGAGTTTAAAATATTAGATCCACATTGTAGTCCTCTTTCTCCTTTTAGGCTAATAAAGCTTCCTTTTCCGAGTCCCACAATATAAAGTAGGTTGATCCTTCCAGTATTAGTCCTTTCATATCCAAATGGATGACCTAGTAAAACTCCTTCTGTAGTAATAATTTGGTTTTTTACTCCATTATTAGAAGCACAAACATCGACACTTATTTTAGGAATAGAAATTTCAATTTCTTCTCCTACTATAACCCAACCTAACTGAGTCATAAGCTTAATAGAGTCCATTTTTTTCCTTTCGAATAGAATTATCTACCAAAAATTTTACCAAAACAATATTGCTTACATAAAATATTATATAATTATCCACATAATATGTCAACTTTTAATTTCTTTTGATAATTTATTTATAGCTTTAGTTTCTATTCTAGAGACATATGAACGAGATATACCCATCATATTTGCTATTTCGTCTTGCGTTTTTGGTTTTTTACCTCCCAATCCAAATCTTAATTCAAGTATTGTTTTTTCTCTATCTTTTAAAATAGATTTCATTTTTTCATATAACAATTTTATTTTCATTTTTATATCCACTTCATCTTCAATATTTCTTTCGTTGTTTTCCAATACTTCTTGGAGTGTTACCACATTATCATCTTTATCTTTTCCTATTGGTTCATTTAAATATACTTCTGCTCCTAATTTTTTATTTGCTCGTAAGAACATCAGTATTTCATTATCCACGCATCTTGCAACATATGTAGAAAGTCTTGTTTTTTTCTCAGACTTAAAACTATTTATCCCTTTTATTAATCCTATTGTTCCTATTGATATTAAATCATCTTGATCTACTTTTGCAGTTGAGTATTTTTTAGCAACATGTGCTACTAATCTTAAGTTTCTTTCTATTAAAATATTTCTTGCTTCATCATCCCCTTTTGCCATTTGTTCTAAATAATTTTTTTCTTCTTCTTGAGATAGTGGTTCTGGAAATAAATTTCCTCCTTGAATATATCCGAACAGCAAATACAGCCGTTTTTAGGAATTCAAAAAAGCCAATAACTCCTGTAATTCCAAGTGCTGATAACATAAACGCACCTCCAAATTCTTAACTATTTTCATTATATGAGCAAAAAAAAATAAAGTGCCTGACCTTCAAAATTATTTTATTCTAAGCATTTTTCCCAACTTTACCTAATATACTTTATAGAGGTGTTTCAGATGACATTTTTATTAAATTGTGTAAAAGGTATATTGATTGGTAGTTGTGCTATTCTTCCTGGTATCAGTAGTGGCGTTCTTTGCATTATTTTTGGTATTTATGAAAAATTATTAGATAGTATCTTGAATTTTTTTAAAGATATTAAAAACAATATAAAATTCTTACTTCCTATTATTATAGGTATTGCAATTGGTGTTTTTCTTTTTAGTAACTTTTTAAATTATTTTTTAATTAATTTTCCTATACAAACTAAATCTATTTTTATTGGATTAATTTTAGGAAGTATTCCTTCTTTAATAAAAGAATCTAATAAAAAATCTCAATTTAAAACTAAATATTTCTTTTTTACGTTGTTTGCATTTCTTTTTGGTATTTTTTTAGTTGTTTTAGAAAACTATATTCCAAATAATACAACAAATTCTACTTTTAGCTTTTTATACTTAATTTTTTCTGGTTTTATTATGTCTGTTGGAATAGTTGTTCCTGGAATTAGTAGTACTGTTATTTTAATGCTTATGGGTGTTTATAATACTTATATTTCTTCTATTTCTACTTTGTATTTCTCTGTTCTTTTTCCTATGGGTTTAGGACTTATTTTAGGATGTCTTATTTTTATGAAGTTAACTAGTTTTTTATTAAATAATTTTTATGAGAAAACTTTCTACTCTATTATTGGTTTTTCTCTTGGATCTATTTTTGTACTTATGCCTGATATTTCTTCTTACTTAACATGTATTATTTCCATTCTTTGCATTTTACTTGGCTTTTTACTTTTTTCTCTATTAGAATAACCGAGAACACTTGTGACTTTGTCATGAGTATTCTCGGCTATTTTTATAAAATAAAAGTTATATGAAATTTTATAATTCTATTTTTCTGAACCTATATTTCCTTTTTTAGAAAATCTATTCTTATATTTTTCCAAAACCTTATCTAGAGCTTGTTTTAAATCAATATTTGATTCGTTTGCAATACAAATTAAAGAAAAGAAAACATCTCCAAATTCTGATTCAAGATTTTCAGTATTACAATAATCTTTTTTTCCATAATCATTTCCTTTTAGTATTTCTTTTCCTAACTCTCCAACTTCAGAAACTAAGTCAATAAATTTTACTTCTATTGGGCTTTCTAAACCATATTCTACAACCATTTTATTAACTTCTTCTTGTATATGATTCATTTTTAAACCTCCTTTATAACTTATTATTTTTGCGTTGTAATTATATATAAAAAAGTGGATAATTCCTATTTATTATCAATAATATTTATTGTAAGTGTAGGGGTGATTATATAGTAATAAATTACAAATAGTTTTTGAACTACCTGTATATACTTATCCCTCATAATCATCCATATCTTTTTGACTTTTAAAATTCGTTCTTATAATGTAATTTAAATCTTCTATTGCTTTATCTATATTTACCATTCCATTTCCAATAGGATAATAAACAGGATATACTCTATAATTCTTTCCTGCAATATTTTTTGGAAAACTTTGTTTCCTGCATTGTGATACTGATATATTTTTATTTAATACAATAGAACTAACTTGGTTTCCAAGAGTTATAATTATCTTAGGATTAATTATTTCAATTTCCT
>CAZQTH010000004.1:0-24538 GCA_964596175.1 uncultured Clostridium sp.
GATGGAAAATATGCACTAGGAGAAACAATTACATATAAAGTAACAGTAACAAATACAGGAAATGTAACATTAACAGAAGTGGTAGTAAACGATACTAATTCAGATGAAGGAAATAAAACAATAGAAACAATAGCACCAGGAGAAAGCAAATCTGTAACATTTACACATACTGTAACAGAATCTGACATTGAATCAGGAAGTGTTAAGAACGTAGCAACAGTAGAAGGAACAAAATCAAATGAAGTAACAACAGAAGTAGATGAAAAAGATGAATCAGTAGAAGTAGTAAAAGAAGTAACAAGCACAGATTCAAATAGTGATGGAAAATATGCACTAGGAGAAAAAATAACATATACAGTAACAGTAACAAATAAAGGAAATGTAACATTAACAGAAGTGGTAGTAAACGATACTAATTCAGATGAAGGAAATAAAACAATAGAAACAATAGCACCAGGAGAAAGCAAATCTGTAACATTTACACATACTGTAACAGAATCTGACATTGAGGCAGGAAGTGTTACGAACGTAGCAACAGTAGAAGAAACAGAATCAAATGAAGTAATAACAGAAGTTGAAAAAGAAGAGCCACAATTAGAGTTTACAAAAACAGCAATGAAGGATGGAGAAGAAATTCAAAGTATTGTGTATAACCCAGATTCAGTTAACACATTTGTATATAGACTTAAATTAGAAAATACTGTAGAAAATAGTTATCCAGCAGTAGTAACAGATACACAAACAGTTACAGATATTTTACCAGAAGGAATTACTGTATATGGAGATTTACCAGATGGAGTCACAGTAACTACTGTTGAAGTAGATGGAGTAAGTAGACAACAAATAACATGGACAGTAAGTAATATTGGATATGGAGAAAATGCAAAATATGTAGATATTACAGTAAGTATTAGCGTAGATGTATTTAAAAATCAAGAAGTTGATTTAGGAACTGAAACAACAGTATTAGATATTGAATTATCAACAGGTTCAGATACTAATGTCAGAGGAGAAGATTCTAGTGGTAAAACTATCAACTTGTTCTTAAGAACAGCCGGAAAAACAAATAAAAATGATGGTTATATATATGCTGGAACTGCAACAATTGGAACTACAGTAAGTGGATCAGTATATGCTTCAGATGAATTTAATACTGATAGTAAAGTTAATGAGGCAATTAATGATGAAGAAGAACTAGGAAGAATGTTAGATGACTTTGTTGAAGCAAATGAATCTACAGGAATGATGCAACAATATGTATCTGGAGGACTACCAACTAAAGAAGATATAAATGAAACATTAAAAGAATTGTATAATAATACTATTACTATATCAGATTCACAAGTAATTCTTTGGTATAAGGTTTCTTATCAACCAAATGAAGCATCACGTGAAAGACAATATACAATTACTGAAAATGGAAAAACATTGTTTAATGGTAGTGTATCTTTATCAGCTTGTACTTATCATTTAGATGGTATAGTTGTTGATATAAGTGATTTAGGAACAGTAATACCTTCAGGAACAATGGTAAGTGTAACAAATACAGCAACAGCACAATTAATCGGAATAACAGGAAACACTACTGTTAGTGATAGTGCAACAGTAAAAATCTACTATAAAGAGCAAACATCAAGTTATTCAACAAATCTATTATCAGCAATATTGGAAAATGAAAGTCTTGATGAGGAAAGTGTTAATCAAATAGCTACAAAAGCAGAAGAAATTGATAAAGCAAGTAGTAGTACAAGTGATGAAAAAACTACCACAGTTGAAAAAGAAGATAGTACAAAAAATAGTACCAATACTTCATCACAAGAAACAACATCGACAGACTCTAGTGGAAGCAGTGGAGAAAATAATACAGTAGTTGAAGAAACAACGGCAACGCCTCCGAAAGAAGAAGAAAGTATAGAACAGGATAATATAACTTCAAGTGATGATAAAAATAAAAATGAAACATTAACTGAAAATGTTGAAGAGCAAACTTCGGAAATTCAAGAAGAATAAACATAAATAAGGAGAGTTTACTAGGGGTTAACTCTCCTATTTTAATAAGAATAGTGAGGGGAAAAATGGGAAAACATTCAACAGGTAAATATGCTAAAAGCAAAGAGAAAAAAGTTATTGTAAAAATAATAGCAGTAATAATAATAATGACTATAATTATATCAGGAGTTATTATATACTCAAAAATTAATTCTAAAGAAGAACCAGAAAGAATTATGAATGAAACTCTTATAGCTTTAAAGGAATTAAATAAAGAAAAGGTTAATCAATATTTAGATTATGACAAATTGATTAGTAGTTTAGATGAAATGATTTTAGAAAATCCAGATGACACTGAATTAGAAGAAGAACTATTTAAAAACATGACATGGAGTATAGAAGATGTAGATATAGAAGATAATGAAGCGACTCTAATAATAGAAATGACAAACAAAGACTTTAAAACTGTTTTGACTGAGTGGATGAGAAAAATAGTAACAGAGAAAGAAACTCAAAATCAAATTACAAATGAAATAGCACTTAAAGACTTAAAAGAGGCTATTTCAGATGAAACTATAGAAGAGAAAACAGTATTGAAAAAAGTGAAAATGGAAAAAAGCGACGAAGGTTGGGAAATAATAGTAGATGAAAATTTAAGAGATTTAGTATTTCCTGGAATAGATAGTATAATTTCAGCAATAGAGGAACAATCATAGAAAAAGAGAGTTTAGTAAAAAACTCTCTTAAATATATTCAATTATAAAATTCTAAACTAAAATATTTGCAAATGTTAAAACTAATGCATATAATAAAGTTTTCCAAGAAATACGAAATGTAGTTCTTGTAGCTCTTTTTATAACCATTAATCTATGTTCTTTTCTTACAGTTAAAGCCATACAGCTTGTAACTGGTTTATAGTCTTCTTGTGTATTCATTATAATCAACTCCTCAATCTTGTGTAACTTTAAGTATTTAACTTTAGTGTAAAAAATCTAACTATAAATTAATTATAAAATAAAAAATTACATTTGTCAACATTTTTGTAACAAAAATGTAACAAAAATGTAACAAAAAAGATAAAAAATGTAAAAAATGGTAAAAAAGTATATTTTTTAAATTATTTTTGGTATAATAATAAAAGAATTTTTTTTAGGAGATAATAGATGTTTAATATAGAAGAAGAATTAAAAAAGCTTCCAGATAAGCCAGGTGTCTATGTTATGAGAGATGAAGATGATAAAATTATATATGTAGGGAAAGCAATCTCACTAAAAAATAGAGTAAGGCAATATTTTAGGAAAACAAACAAAACAGAAAGAATAAAAAAAATGGTAAGTTTAATAGACCATTTTGAATATATAGTAGTAGATAATGAAGCAGAAGCATTAATACTTGAGTGTAATTTAATAAAGAAAAATAGACCAAAATTTAATGTTTTACTTAAAGATGATAAAACATATCCTTATATTAAGATTGATATGAAGAGTGATTTTCCAGGAGTTTTTATAACAAGAAAAATAGTAAATGATGGTTCTAAATATTTTGGACCATATGCTAATCCTGGAAGTGCTAAAGAAATGATAGATTTTATTAAAGGAAAATATAAGATACGTCAATGTAGGACATTAAAAGAAAGAACAAGACCATGTTTAAATTACCATATAGGAAGATGTTTAGCACCTTGTATGGGATATGTAACAAAAGAAGAATATGGAAAACAGATAAAAGAAATAATAGATCTCTTAGATGGAAAAATAGATAAAATAATAAAAGAATTAAAACAAGAAATGAAAGAAGCATCTGAGAAATTAGATTATGAAAAAGCAGCAAACATAAGAGATAGGATAAACGCAATAGAAAGAGTTTCAGAAAAACAAAAAGTATCTAATATATCAATAAATAGTATAGATGTAATAGGAATTGCAAAATCAGAATTACAAGTATGTATAGAAATATTCTTTGTACGTGGTAGTAAAATGATAGGAAGAGAACATTACTTTTACCAAGACTTAAAAGATATGGAAGATAAAGAAATTTTATCAGGATTTATAAAACAATATTACTTAGATAATCCAAATATTCCAAGTAAGATAATGATAAGAGAGGAAATAGAAGATAAAGAGGCAATTGAAGAATGGTTATCCACAACTTTAGGGAAAAAAGTGGAAATAAAGATGCCAAAAAAGGGAGAAAAACTTCGTTTTGTTGAAATGGCAGAAAATAATGCAAAAGTGACATTAGAAAATAAAGAAAAAGATAAAAGTGAAATATTACTAGAGTTAAAAGAAGTCTTGGGAATGGACAAATTACCAAGAAAGATAGAAACTTATGATATATCAAATATATCTGGTGAATATATGGTAGCAGGCATGTGTGTCATGATGAATGGGGTTATTAAGAAAAATTTATCTAGAAGATTTAGGATAAAAACTGTATATGGACAAGATGATCCAAAGTGTATGGAAGAAATAATAACAAGAAGATTAAAACATTCGATAGATAATCAAAAAGGAGGATTTGGAGAACTTCCGGATGTTATATTTGCAGATGGAGGAATAACTCAAATAAGAGCAGTAAAAAAGGCGATTGAAAAATATAATTTAGATATTCCTGTATATGGTATGGTAAAAAATGATAAACACCAAACAAGAGCATTAATGGATGAAAATAGAAATGAATTAGAAATATCACAAAACTTAATGAATTTAATAACGAAATTCCAAGATACGGTACATGATACAGCAATTACATATCATAGAAAACTACGTGATAAAGAGATGACAAAGTCAGAACTAGATGAAATAGAAGGAATAGGTGAAATAAAGAAAAAAGCATTATTAAAACATTTTGGAAGTATAAAGAAGATAAAAGAAGCAAGTATAGAAGAATTAACATCTGTTAAAGGTATAACTAAAAAATTAGCTAAAAAAATAAAAGAATCTTAAAAAAGAAAGAGCAAAGCAAAAGCTTCGCTCTTTTTTGACTATCAGTTATCATCAGAGTCAATGTCGGAATTTTCAATGGAACTTACATCATCAGACTTCCTGCAGAAATTAGGAAAAGAAAGATGAGAAGAAACCAAGCGAGCAACGCTGCTTACGACAATTCCCATGATGAACCAGAACAGATAGTCAAGAGGAAAACCAATAATGGTTTCCATGAGGCTATACCAATTTATATAAATAGCATAGCCTGCAACAACACCAAACACCAGAATGACCAAAATGACCGAAGTCTTAATCTTACTGAGCATAGTAGTTCCTCCTTAATACATTAATGGTACATTGGTAGGTGTGTGAAGAACATTGTCTTCAACACATTTATTATACCACAAAATGACGAAAAAATCAATTTTGAAGGTTTTTTAGGCATTTTATATAAAAAATTGCGAACGATTTATTAAAAAAATAAGAATAAATGAAAATCCTGTGAATATACATATATAAAGAATATTTATAAGGGGGATATTATGGAAAATGTTAAAGAAAAATGGTATGAAATTATGTATAATACACGATTGGACAAGTTGGTTTTAAAGAAACTAAGTTTTAGAAGAAAAGTAATAAGAAAAATTAAAAGACACAAATTTATAACAACAATTGTTATCACAACTGTTCTATTTTCTATTTTGAATATAACAATGATAGCAAGTTTTATGAAAATTTTGCAAAATATATAAAAATATGGTAAAATATTACTGTTCTTATTGAGGAGGAATAGTAAGAAAAATGAAACTTGCAAATGATTGGAAAGAATATAAAATACTAGATATGGCAAATGGGCAGAAATTAGAAAAATGGGGAGATGTTATTTTATCTAGGCCAGACCCACAAGTAATCTGGATGGATAAAAGTTTTCCTAAAAAATGGAATGAAATAAATGCTACATATCATAGAAGTAAAACAGGTGGAGGCTCTTGGGAGTTTAATAAAAAAATGCCAAAAGTATGGCAAATACATTATAAAAATTTAACATTTAATATAAAACCAATGGGATTCAAACATACTGGTTTATTTCCAGAGCAAGCAGTAAACTGGGACTGGATGATAAATAAAATAAGAGAAGAAATAAAGAAAACAAAAAGAGAAATAAAAGTCTTGAACTTATTTGCGTATACTGGAGGAGCCACAGTTGCTTGTTTATCAGCAGGGGCTTCTGTTTGCCATGTAGATAGTTCCAAGGGAATGACAACATGGGCAAAAGAAAATGTAACTTCATCAGGATTAAATGACAAGCCAGTAAGATATATAGTAGATGATGTTGTGAAATTTGTAAATAGAGAAATAAGACGTGGAAATAAATATGATGCAGTAATTATGGATCCACCATCATATGGAAGAGGAACAAAAGGAGAAGTATGGCAATTTGAAAACAATATATATGAATTAGTAGAATTATGTACAAAAGTATTATCGAAAGATCCTTTATTCTTTTTAATAAATTCATATACAACAGGAATATCAAGTACGGTTTTACAGAACATATTAAATCTTACAGTAGGGAAAACTTACAAAGGAAAGCAGGAATGCGGAGAAGTAGGAATTCCAATGGAGAATTCAAAATTAGTCTTACCTTGTGGAATTTATGCTAGGTGGGAAAAATAAAAAAACTAGAAAATAAAGGAAAGAAAATGAAATTAAAGATAATTTATGAAGATAATCATATAATTGTAGTAGAAAAAATACCTAATATGCCTACACAAGAAGATAATACAGGTGATGTTAGTGTAATGACATTAATAAAAGAATATATAAAAGAAAAATACAATAAACCTGGGAACGTTTATTTAGGATTAGTACATAGATTAGATAGACCTGTAGGTGGGGTAATTGTATTTGCCAAAACCTCAAAAGCAGCATCAAGATTAAGTAATGAGGTCAGAGAAAAAATATTTAAGAAAGAATATTTGGCAGTAGTAGATGGAAAACTAGAAAAAGAAAAAGGAACACTAGAAAATTATTTATATAAAGATAAAAAAACAAATACAAGTTATGTTGTAAAAGAAAATAAAAAAGGAGCAAAGTTTGCTAAATTAGATTATGAAGTAATAAAGTATGATAAAGAAAATAATATAAGTTTATTAAAAATAAACTTGCATACAGGAAGACATCACCAAATAAGAGTACAACTTAAGAATATTGGCCATAGTATATATGGTGACCAAAGGTATGGAGTAAGAGGAAAAAATAAACAAATAGCACTATGGGCATATAAATTAACAATAGAGCATCCTGTAAAAAAAGAAAAAATGGAATTTGTGGATTTTCCAAAAAAAGTAGGAATATGGAAAATACTTTAAATTGTAAGATAAAATAAATATTTTAAAAGAATTTTATAAAACTTGTATAGATATATTTGCATTTCTATCAAAAATATGTTACAATACATAAGTATTATAGAGAAGACCGTTAGGAGGAACAATAAATGGAAATAGCAAAATGGATATTAATAGTATTATACCTAATAGTAGCATTGGCACTAATAATATTAACATTAATACAAACAAAAGATGATGCAGGATTATCATCTACAATAACAGGTTCATCAACTAATAACTTCTTTGAGAAAAATAAAGGAAGAACTAAAGAAGGAAAACAAAAAAGATGGACAGTTATGTTAGCAATTATATTTGCAATGTTAACAATAGGTTTAGGAATTGTGTATATGGCATAAAAAATAAGGGGCGGTTTTCAAAAAAACAAGCCCCTTTTTAGTAGAAAATAAAATTCAAGAAGCTGTTTTTTAATCAAAAAACAGCTTTAACAAGGAAAGAAGGATTGAATAATTAAATGGATGAACGAGAACAGAAGATTTTGGATTTAATGAGTGATGATGATTATGTCCCGATGAAGGCAAAAGAAATTGCAATGCTTATGAGAGTACCAAAAAATGAATATCATAATTTTTTAGAGTTAATTGGAAAGTTAGAATTAGAGTTAAAAATAGAAAAAAATAGAAAAAATCGTTATAAAATAAGTAAAAAAACTTATTATGAGGGTTATTATAGAAAGAATCAAAAAGGATTTGGTTTTGTAAAACTAGATGATAGGGAAGATGAGATTTATATAGCAAAAGAAAATTCATTAAATGCTTTAAATGGAGACCATGTATTAACAGAAATAATTGATGAAGAGAACAAAATAAAAAGAGCTGAAGGAAAAATAGTTAGAATATTAAAACATGAAAAAGACACAATAGTTGGAACTTTTCAGTATAATAAAAACTTTGGATTTGTAGTACCAGATGATAAGAATTTTGGTACAGATATATTTATCTCAAAAAAGAATTTTGGAAAAGCAAGAAACAATCACAAAGTATTAGTTAAAATTATAAAATATCCCGAAAAAGGAAAAAAAGCTGAAGGAAAGATAATTGAAGTTTTAGGAAATGTTAATGAAGCAGGTGTTGATATGTTATCAATAATAAAAGAACATCAGCTCCCATCAAAATTTCCAGAAAAGGTAGTAGAAGAAGCTAAAAAATGTGGAAATAAAGTAGATAAAAAGGATATTCCAAATAGAAGAGATTTTAGAAATGAAAATATATTTACAATAGATAGTGAAGATGCAAAGGATTTAGATGATGCAGTAAGAGTAGAAAGACTGGATAATGGAAATTATAGATTAGAAGTCCATATAGCAGATGTAAGTTACTATGTAAAAGAAAATAGTCTTTTAGATAATGAAGCATTAATAAGAGGAACAAGTATTTATATGTTAGGTAGAGTTATTCCAATGCTTCCAAGAGAACTATCAAATGGAATATGTAGTTTGAATGAAGGAGAAGATAGGTTTACTTTATCTTGTATAATGGAAATAGATAATAAAGGAAATATTATTTCTTCTGATATTTGCAAAGGGATAATTTGTGTAACAAAAAGAATGAACTACCACGATGTACAAAAAATATTAGATGGAGAAGATAAAGAAGTTTTAGAAAGATATGAGCCATATATAGAAGATTTTAAATTAATGGAAGAACTTGCTAATATATTAAAACACAAAAGACTGGAAAAAGGATATTTAAATTTAGATATTCCAGAAACAAAAATAGACTTAAACATAGATGGAAAAGTAGTAGGTATTGGAAAATATGAAAATAGTTTTTCAAATGAAATAATAGAACAGTTTATGCTAACAGCAAACGAAACAGTTGCAGAAAAATTTTATTGGTTAGATGCACCATTTATATATCGTGTACACGAAGAGCCAGATTTAGAAAAAGTAAAAGAATTAAATAAGTTCTTATATAATTATGGGCTAAAAATAAAAGAGTCTAAGGATAATATTTATCCAAGAGAATTTGCTAAAGTGTTAGACGAAATAAAAGGAAAAGAAGAAGAAAGAGTAATTTCAACATTAATATTAAGAACTTTAAAACTTGCAAGATATGAAGCGGAAAACAAAGGACATTTTGGAATTGCAAGTAAATATTATTGTCATTTTACATCGCCAATTAGAAGATATCCTGATCTTTTTATACATAGAGTAATTTCTAAATATCTAGAGAATAACTATGTAACAAATGAAGAAGAATATAACATATTAAAAAAACAAGCAGAAGATAGAAGTAAGCAATCTTCAGAAAGAGAAAAAGTTGCAACAGAAGTAGAAAGAGAAGCTATAAAAATGAAGATGGCAGAGTTTATGGAATCTAAGATAGGAGAAGAATATGATGCAATAATTTCTTCAATTACACCATTTGGTGTTTTTGCAGAGCTTGAAAATACAATTGAGGGACTAATTAGATTTGAAAACTTAGGTGAAGAATATTTTATTTATAATGAGGAAAGAAAAATATTAATTGGAGAACTTACAAATAAGACTTATAAAATAGGAGACAAAATACGTATAAGGGTAATTCGTGCAAGTAAGGAATTAAAAGAAATAGACTTTGAACTAGTAAAAGAGGAAAAATAATTTCCTCTTTTTAATATGAAAAAGAAACAAAGATAATAGTTAACACAATTTGCGATATTATGTAAAGTATGGTATAATTATTACATAACGTGGAAACATGTTTTTAGAAGAAGGGAGTTAAAAAAGGAAGTTATTGTATAATTTTGTCGAACGTGTTACATAAGGGAGATTACAATGGAGTTCGTTGAAAAAATGGTAGAAGTTATAGGAGCATTCCTTATTGGAGTAGGAGTATTTCTTATTGGTGGTGTACTTGTTTATTTTGCAATTATCATTATAGGAACCTTAATTTTTTCTATCGAATATGCTATCGAAGAAGGGTTAAGAAAACTTAAGAAACATTGTAAATGGCTATATTTTCTAATATGTATTATGTTATGGTCATTACTTGTTATCCCATTTGTTTATATATTGATATCTGCGGGCTATGATGTAATTTTGGCTTTTAAGGGTTAACTCCCTGAAAGTGAAAGAATAATTGTTCTTTCACACCCCCCTTTGACTACAAAGTTAAAGGGGGGTTCTATTAATTTTAAAGTAGGCACTCAATATGGTTGGTGGTAGCAAAAAATATATTTTTTACAAAATCACAAAGAATGCAAAAATCATGTCAAGAGCTGCTAGAACTGGGTTCTAGAGAAAGGAGTTTGGGAGGGCTAAATTGCCTTCCAGTTTTTATTTTAAAACTATAATTATAATAAAAAATATAACCACTAATATAGAAAAAGTAATAATTGCAATTCCACCTAATTTATTTTGCATTTCTTTTATTTCATAAATACCGAATCCAATTGCCTTAAATAATATAAAAATACTAGTAATAAAAAATAAAAAATTATAAATAATAGTTTGCATATAATCACCTTTTTATTTAAATTAACTTTCAGAAATTAGCATACCTGATTTAACAGAAGTATCTACTTGGACATTAAAAAATGCATCTTTGTATGATTCTAACCAGTTATATTCTTCATATTGAGAAGTTGTAATAAAATTCTTGGCAGCAAAATTACCAAAGCCATTAATATCAGATTTAAAGTCTTTAGAAGTTTTATATAAATAATCTAAAAACATAGACTCTAAATAAGTATTACAAGAATCAGAAACAGAGTCTAAAACATCGCTAGATAAATAATTAGAATCTTCTGACATTGAGTAAATTTGAGCAGTAAATTCACATTTTATTTTCACATAGGGAGAGGATGTTGAAGTATCAATTTCCACATCAGTAGAACCTTTAGGTGTAATATATATATCTAGATATGAATTATCATTTAATGGGTCTGGGACAGATATTAGAAATCTATCTACTTTGTTTCTTATACTTAAAAAAGCCATAGTATCTAATGCACTTAATTCTCCTACTAATTTATCATCTTTAAAAACAGCAACACCTATATTTTCAACCTTGTTTTCACCTTCAACAGAAGAGTCATTAGCTTTTATGTTATAGTCTTCTTGAGAATCATTGTTACTATTATCACCATAATCAGAAGCTTCACTACTATTAGTATTAGAATTAGATTTATTAATTCCTCCGAAGTATTGCATAAGGCTCACAAGTTTTACAAGTCAAAGCATTAAAAAAATCTCCAATAGTAGCATCAGGCATATGACCAACGTATTCACTTGATTCTGTAAATATTTCATAATAGTTAGAAAGTAAGTTTTCAATTTCTGGTTGAATTTGGTTCATATAATATTTTGCATTACATTTACTAACAATAATGTTTGCGGAAGGTCTTATCTGAGTATCATTTATTAAAGTATAAATCTCATCTGAAATTCCTTGCATTGCAATTTCTTCTGAAAAAATTATGACCTTACAATGTGACAAATTTAATTGTCTTCCTTGATAACCATTAACTAGGTTTATGGCATTACTAATAGAAGAGGCAACAACAGTATTAATTATAGGAGTTGCTTTTTCACTAGCACTAGATTCAGCAGGAATAGGATTAGAAAAATGAAAACTTACTTCTAATTTATTATCATCTGAAGCATCTATCCCAATTGCTAAAACATAAGTCAAGTTATCTATGTTTAAAGAAGAATAGGAGCTAGAAAAAGCAGAGATGAAGACTAATATAACAATAAAAATAAATAAATTTTTAATCCATTTACTCAATTTGCAAGCTCCTTTCCAACGTAATTATTATTTGTATTTGCATTATGAATTTGTTTCTTTTTTGCAAGATTAGCAAAAATAAGAATACCAATTCCTAAAATTAAGACAATTCCAATCATTAAATAAGGATAAACTTTGCTCTCAAAACTTTGTGATATTGCAAGATTTTTAGGAATTAAGCTAATTGAAAGTATTAAAAGTCCAAATATATCTATTAAAGCTTTTTTATTACTAATTCCAGTGATTTTTTGAAAAATTCCCATAGAAAATTTTAATACAACACTTAAGTAACAAGTAAAAACTAAAATCCAAATAAGTAAAAATACAGATTCTAGCCTTTGGAAAAATGAACCAAATTCAATGTATCTAGTAGCAGTATAAAGAGGAGATATTTCGCTTACATTTGTGAAAAATGTAAAAATAAATAAGAGTGTTGCAATTGTAAAAATTAAATAAATTGCAGTAGCAATAATTGAAATCAAAGTAATTTTTTTAAGCTTTGTACTATCCTTTAATAAAGGTGGTAAAAAATAAATATATGCAATACCACCAAAAGATGCAATATTAGTAAGTCCTAAAACGAAAGTGTTTAAAACACCTTCTCCTAAAATAGGGAAAATTCTTTGAGGTACAAATTTATTTATATTTGTAAAAAACAAAAATAATATGCCGATTAAAGCAATAGGAAGAATGATTATATTTGTTTTAGTAGTAGCATTAAAATTAAACCTATTTGCTATACAAACTGCAATTACAATAAGAGCAATTATAAATGTAATATCAGTCATAGGGAAATAAAGTATTTGTATGCTTTCACAAAAGTTTCTAAGCATTAAACTAGCACTTAATATAAAATACACAATAAAAATAGTACCAACTATATTTTTAAAAACTTTTCCGCCAACAACTTCTGAAATATCTATAATATCCATAGAGGGAAAGTTTTTAAGTAATCTATAAATAATATAAGCGATGACTATTGCGACAATACTTACATATACCACATTTAAAATACTTGCAGATTTATATGAACTTAAAATATTTGTAGGCATAGAAAGTACACTGTGTGCTACAATTACTGTTAAAACAAGCATTATTGCTTCAATTGTACCTAATTTTGATTTTGGCAAAAAAATCACCTCTTTTCACTTTTTGGATGAAGTTTTGGATTATATTTCCATTTCATAGAAATTTTTTCTTGATCCTTTTCTCTTTTTGTTGCCATATAAGGAGCTCTATATTCACGTTTCCAAATAGGTGGTAATAAATATCCATTTCCTTTACTTTCAGAAGATGGAGCAAATGGCGAAGTGAAAGATACTCCAAATGATTGTAAGCTACAAAGTACAGAAAGATATACAAATAGACCTATACCAATTCCTAAAAATCCTGCCATAAAACCAAGCAATATAAATACAAAACGAAAATATCTCAAGTGAAAGCCAAAAGAAAAGTCGGGAATTGCAAAAGATGCAATACCAGTAATCGCAACCACAATAATTAAAATAGGGCTAACAATACCGTGCACTTACAGCAGCTTGTCCTAAAACCAAAGCACCAACAATACCGAATAGTTGATCCAATAGGAGAAGGAACTCTAAGTCCTGCTTCACGTATTAATTCAAAAGATATTTCCATAATTAGAATTTCTACAATTATGGGAAAAGGAACACTAGCACGAGATGCTAAAATAGAATAGAGTAGGCTAGTTGGAAGTATTTCCTGATGAAAGCTGGTTATAGCAACATAAAGTCCAGGAAGCAGCAAAGTAATAAAGGAAGCAAGAACTCTTAGACTTCTTAAAAAATTACCGAAATTAACTTTTAAATTACTATCTTCTGGAGAAGTTAGGAAGTCTATCAAAACAGCAGGCATTATAATACCATAAGGAGTACCATTAACAATTACAACAACCCTACCACGTAGCAAATATTTTGTAGCTTTATCAGGTCTTTCTGTAGATAAAACTTCAGGTATTCCTAAAATATTAGAGTCAACAATCAATTGTTCAAGCTCACCTGCAGAAAGAAGAGAGTCTACTTCTAAATTATTTAATCTATATTTAACTTCATTTACTAAATCATCGTTTGTAATATTTTTCATATAGCAAACAGCACATTTAGTTCTAGTAATCTTACCAACTTCGATGTTTTCAATAATAAGATTTTCATTATTAATAATTCTTCTGATTAAAGAAGTGTTAGTACGAAGATTTTCAACAAAAGCTTCATGAGGCCCTTTAATTACAATTTCATTATTAGGTTTATCAACACTTCTTTGCTTAAAACCTTTAAGTTCTATATCAAATGCAAGTGAAATAGTATCAATAAATAAACCACAATTACCAGAATTAATCCCATTTATTACCTCATCAAAAGTAGAAACCTCTTTTACAGAATTTTGAGGAATTAAACAACTATTTAAATAATTTGGTAAATCAAACTTTTTAACTTTTCTAACAGTTATATTATTTGCTACAGCCTCAGAAATAACCTTATTTTGAGAGCCATCAAAAGTATTACTTTTATTTCTTAGCATAAGAGGTTTTAAGATAAAGTCATCCATAGTTTTAGTGTCTATCATACCATCAATATAAACAATAAATGCATTATATTGTTTACCTCTTGCATTTAAAACAAATTCACGAAGTACAATATCACTGTTGATTAAGATATTGTATTTAGTTTGCATATATTCTTTATTAACACTTATATTTGTAAAAATTTTAACAATATCTTTTTGCTTTTTATTATTCTCCTCTGTATTATCGGTTTCACTTGTGGAGTTCTCAGGAATACTAAAATTATATTCTACAGGAGGAGTATAAGAAAACAATTTATTCCATATATTTTTAAAATCCATAATAATTACTCCTAAAATTCTACTTTTATTTGTAAAAAGTTTATAAAATAAAAAATATCAATATTTTTAATAGTATAACTTAAAAAAGTAAAAAATATACTAGTTTTAAAAACAAAAAAATGTTATAATGAATAAGACAAATATATTGATTTTAGGAGAAAAAATATGAAAAGTAGATTAGCAAGTTTTATAATGTCATGTGTAGTGATATTAATTATATGTGCTGTAGTACTACTAGGAATTATCATATATCAAGATATTTCTGGCATAGAAACAGCCAGTGCCATAGAAAATTTTGTTGGAAATTATACAATTAATGAAAATACAGTAGATACTGATAGCTTAAAAACTCCTGAAGTGGTTGAGAGTAATCCATTGGATGATATACAAAGTGGAAGTAGTAGTTCAACTGTTGATTATAGTAGTGTTACAGTTGATAAATATTTTTATAATCAATTAGAAGAGCCTTCTAAAATTATATATAATGCATTAGAAAGCAACAAAGAAAATATGAAGTCAGGAACATATCAAATAGAGTTGGGCGATAGTTTTACAGATATTTTAAATAATGAAAACGGACAAGATGAATTAGGTGATTATTATCAATCAGCAATAGAAGCATATACATATGATAATCCAGATGTGTTTTATTTAAGTCCAAATAAAATGTATTTAAATATAGAAACAACTACATCTTCTACTGGAGTTTCGTATAATGTTTATATAAATAATGGAAATGAGAATAATTATTTTTCAGACGAATTTACAAGTGCAGCACAAGTAGAAACAGCAATAAGTCAAATAGAAACAGTAAAAAATAATATACTTGCTCAGAAAACAGGAGATGTATATTCTGATATAAAATTAGTTCATGACTATCTAGTAGATAACATTGAATATGATTCAACACTTTCTAAAGATAATATTTATGATATCTATGGTGCTTTAATAAATCATGTTGCTGTTTGTGAAGGATATGCAAGAGCTTTTAAATATATTTTAGACGAAATGGGAATATCTTGCGTACTAGTTATTGGTACAGGTACAAATTCAAGTGGTGAAACAGAAAGACATGCATGGAATTATGTAGAAATACAAGGTTCCTGGTATGCAGTTGATTGTACATGGGATGATCCAATTGTTGTAGGTGGAGGAACTGTAAGTGAAAGTTCAAAATATAAATACTTCCTAAAAGGTTCAAATGATTTTCTTACTGACCATACACCTAGTGGACAGTTTACATCAGGAGGAAAAGAATTTACATATCCAACATTAAGTACCAGTTCATATTAATATTGTAAGACAATTGTCGTTTTTAGGACAGCTTAAAAAACAGCATAGAAACATAGAAAAGAATATAAAATAATAAATTTAAAGATGAGGTTTCAAATTGAAACCTCATCTAATAGTTTAAAGGATAATACAAATAAGTCCACCACTTCCTTCATTTACAATTCTTTCTAATGTTTCTTGAAGTTTTATTTGAGCATCTTCTGGCATTTTAGCAAGCTTTGTTTGTAAGCCCTCATTAACAAGCTCATGTAAGCTTCTACCAAAAATATTAGAATCCCAAATCCTTTTAGGGTCATTTTCAAACCCAGAAAGCAAGTAGTTTACAAGTTCCTCAGATTGCTTTTCAGAGCCAACAATAGGAGAAACTTCTGTGTGGACATTTGTCTTTATCATATGAATAGAAGGTGCTGTAGCTTTTAGTTTTACCCCAAATCTAGAGCCTTGTTTTACCATTTCAGGTTCTTCCAAAATTAAATCATCAATAGAAGGAGTAACAATTCCATATCCTTTACGTTCAACTTCATCTAAAGCATAAGAGATTTTATCATATTTTTTCTTAGTAGTAGATAATTCTGAAATTATTCTAAATAAATCACCTTCATTAGTAACAGTAACTCCTGTAATTTCAGAAAGTACATTATAAAATAATTCATCCTTTAAATTGATTTCAATTGTTACATTACCAGAGCCTAATTGCATATCAGTAATTGAAGTGTTTGAAATAATATCTGTTTCTTTTATTTTATTTGCACAATTTGATACATCTTTTAAGACACTTATTTCCTCAAAAGCATCTTTTATTTCATTAAACAATTCTGCTTTTAATGGATGAGAAAAATCTAAACCATCCATCCATTTAGGAAATTTTATTCTAATTTGGTCTGTTGGAAATTCATATAATACAGAAGAAAACATATTGTTGATATCTTCAATATTTAAATATTCACAGTTTATAGGAATAACTGTATTTTTGTATTTTTCACTTAAGTTTTGGGCGAGTTCTCTTGTATATGTAGAATTTGGTTCAGCTGAATTTAGTAAAATAATAAATGGTTTATTTAGAGCTTTTAATTCTGATACAACTCTCTCTTCAGCCTTTATATAATCTTCTCTTGGAATATCTGTTATACTTCCATCTGTTGTAACTAGAATACCAATTGTAGAATGTTCTTCAATAACCTTTTTAGTTCCAATTTCAGCAGCTGTTTCAAATGGTATTTCTTCGTTAGACCAAGGAGTTTTTACCATTCTTGGCATGTCATCCTCTAAATATCCAATTGCATTATCAACCAAATAGCCAACACAGTCAACCAATCTTGTTTTAAATTTTAAATTATTATCTAAAGTTATTTCTATAGCCTCATTTGGAACAAATTTAGGTTCTGTAGTCATTATAGTTTTTCCACCAGCACTTTGTGGAAGTTCATCTTTGGCTCTTTCTTTTTTGTATTCATTATCTATGTTAGGAATGACAAGCAAATCCATAAATCGTTTGATAAAAGTAGATTTACCAGTTCTAACAGGACCAACAACTCCTACATAAATATCACCATCAGTTCTTTTGGCAATATCTTGATATAATCTTGTATTTTCCATTATATACCTCCTTTAATTTTCTCAAGAAAATGTTTGTACTACTTTAAATTCTTTTAGTTAATATATATTGGAAAAATTTTTAGAATATGACAAGTTTTCCAAAAAACTTGATAAATTAATGAACTTATGATAAAATAGCAATATTAGGGGGGTGCATCATATAATAAATTAAAATATATGAAGGGACGGAGATGATATGTATAAAGAACAAGAGGCTATAGACTTACTTAAAAGTTATAATCAAGATCATGTTGTAAATTTATTAGAAAAATTAGATGAAGTAAAAAAGCAAGAATTATTAGAACAGATTGAAAAAATAGATTTTGATCAAATAATGGAATTATATCATAATACTAAAAAAGAAATTGAAATAAGAGAAAATAAAATAGAGTCAATACCTTATTTAGATAAAGCAAAATTATCAGAAGAGCAAAAAGCAAAATTTGATAAATTAGGAGAAGAAATAATAAGAAATGGTAAATATGCAGTTGTAACAATGGCAGGAGGACAGGGAACAAGACTAGGACATAATGGACCTAAAGGAACATTCAAATTAGATGTTTATGGAAAGGGAAAGTATTTATTTGAAATACTAAAAGATAATCTTTCAGAGGCAAATGAAAAATATAGTACAATTATTCCTTGGTATATTATGACAAGCAAAGAAAATAACAAAGAAACTGTAGAGTTTTTAGAAAAAAACAATTATTTCGGATATCCAAAAAAAGCGGTAACAATATTTACACAAAGTGAATTACCATTAGTTGATACAGAAGGAAAATTATTAATAAATAAAGATATGAAAATAAAAGAAGCATCTGACGGAAATGGTGGAACATATTCATCATTAAGAGCAAGTGGAGCCTTAGCAGATATGAAAGAAAAAGAAATTAAATGGATATTTATAGGAAGTGTTGATAATGCTCTTCTTAAGATGACAGATGTAACTTTGCTTGGAATGGCAATTGATAAAAATGTACAAGTTGCCTCTAAATCAGTAGTAAAAGCAAATCCTCATGAAAAAGTAGGGGTATTTTGTAAAATAAATGGACATCCAAAAGTAATTGAATATACAGAACTTCCTGAAAGTATGGCAGAAGAAGTAGATGATGATGGAGAACTAAGATATGGTGAATCACATATAATGTGTAATTTATTTACTATTGATGCTATAGAAAAAATAAGTAAAGAACCACTTATGTATCATAGTGCCTTTAAGAAAAATTCATATATAGATGAAGATGGAAAAGAAGTAATTCCAGAAGAACCTAATTCTTATAAATTTGAATCTTTCATTTTTGATGCTTTTGAATTCTTTGACAATATAGCAATTTTAAGGGGAAAAAGAGAAGATGACTTTGCACCTGTTAAAAATAAAGAAGGGGTAGATAGCCCAAAGACAGCTAAAGAATTATATGAAAAATATTGGAATAGACAAGAAAAAAATAATAAGTAGGAGATAAACAATATGGAAGAATGTAAAATAAAAAATTTATATAATTTAGATGAAACTATTGCAAAAGAGTTGCTTGAAAGTGTTACATATCCATGGGAAGTATTACCTAGGATTGAAGAGTTTATAATAGAACTTGGAAATAAATTAGATCCAGATAAATATGAAAAAAGAGGAGAAAATATCTGGGTTGCAAAATCTGCAAAAGTATATCCTACATCATATATTAATGGACCTGCAATTATTGGAGAAAATGCAGAAGTAAGACATTGTGCTTTTATTAGAGGAAAAGCAATTGTGGGAAATGGAGCTGTTGTTGGAAATTCAACAGAGCTTAAAAATGTTATTTTATTTAATAAAGTACAAGTACCGCATTATAATTATGTAGGAGACTCAATCCTAGGATATAAAGCTCATATGGGAGCTGGTTCAATTACTTCTAATGTTAAATCAGATAAAAAGCTAGTAATTGTAAAAAATGGAGAAGAACAGATAGAAACAGGTTTAAAAAAATTTGGAGCGATGCTTGGAGATAATGTAGAAGTTGGTTGCAATAGTGTTTTAAATCCAGGAACGGTAATTGGTAGAAATTCTAACATTTATCCACTTTCTTCTGTTAGAGGAGTTGTACCTTCAAAAAGTATTTATAAAAATAAAAATGAAATAGTAGAAAAAATTTAAAAAGTCTATATACCTAACCAAAAAAACTTTTAATATTTTTAGTTAGGTATATTTTATTTATTATTACAAAAAACAGGTCAAGAGAAGAACTCATGACCTGTTTTTTCCTACATTTGTTGATTTCCAGGAATAAAGTAATCAACTACACCATAGATTAATGCACCAATAATTGCAGCTACCCAAGAAATAGAGTATCCAGCAACAAAAAATTGAGTTACATATAAAGTAATAGCAGCTAAAGCAAAACCAACAAAACCTTTACCAAAAGGACTAGCATATAAACCTGTAAACTTAACTACTAGATAATCAATTGCAGTTAAAACAATAGCAGCTATTGCTAAAGTCCAAACGTTATCAATAGTAAAACTTGGTGTAAAAAATGCAGTGATTGCTAGAACTACTGCTGAAGCAATTAATCTACCAATTACTTGCCAAGCTGTAGAAGTTCCACTTTGAGTACGATTTGTGTCCTCCATTTTAAGCAACCTCCTTAGTTTTAGATTCATGATGTAAAATTTTTAAGGTTATAAATTTATTATTTACAAAAATATTTTATTTATACTAAAAAATATTGCATAGAAAAGAAAAAATCTGTTAAAAATAATAAAAAATTAAAATTAAAGATGGTGTTAATTAATGTTAATTACTTTTTTTAAATCGATTGTTTTATATATGATAGTTTTGTTAGTTATGAGGTTAATGGGGAAAAGAGAAATAGGACAGCTTCAACCATTTGAACTTGCAATATCAATTATGATAGCAGATTTAGCATCTATTCCAATGACAGATACAGGAATTCCAATATTTAATGGAATAATACCAATACTGGGGCTTTTAATTATGCATTTACTTATTTCTATGATAAATATGAAAAGTTCAAGAGCAAGAGAAATAATATGTGGAAGACCAAGTATTTTAATATATAGAGGAAAAATAAATGAAAAAAACTTGAAAAAAGAAAGGTTTACAATAAATGAATTAGAAGAAAGGTTGAGAGGAAATAATGTAATAAATTTAGGTGATGTGGAATATGCAATATTAGAAACAAGTGGACAAGTAACAGTAATACAAAAACCAAATAAAAGGAATACAATACCTGAAGATTTTAATATTATGCCTGAATATGAAGGAATACCATATGATTTAGTTATAGATGGAGAAGTAATGACACAAAATTTAAAAGCAATAGGGAAAGATTATAATTGGCTAAAAAAACAAGTAAAAAAATTTAATATGAATCCAGAAGAGGCATTAGTTGTAACAATAGATGGAAAAGGACAAATATTTTGCCAAAAAAAGGAGAAAGGTGTATGAAAAAAGAGACAGTAATTTGTATAGTAATTTTTATTGCAATTGTTGTGGGAAATATTATAACTCAAAGATATACTAAAGAATCTGTAGAAAGCTTATCTAGCAAATTAGAAGAGTTAAAGGAATGTTTAAATTCAAAATTAGAGTTAAATGAAGAAATATCAAATGAAGAAATATCAGAAATAATAGCACAAATAAAAGGAGACTGGGAAAATAGACATGACAAACTTGCTTATTATATAGAACATAATGAACTAGAAAAAGTAGAAGATAATTTAACTGCATTAGATAGTTTAGTTAAAACAGAAGAATATGCAGAGGCTATTGAAGAGTTAGATAAAAGTGTATTTGTTTTAAAACATATTGAAGAAAAATATGCATTTAATCTAGAAAATATATTTTAAAAAAGACAAAGCCAAATTGCTTTGTCTTATTTATTGTTTTCACTGATTTTTGCATATTTCTTTAGTTTTTCATAAACCAAACGATTTATAGTACCTGCTGGGAAGTGTCCATCTTTGTCTTTTTTTCCTGCAGGAACGCCAGTTAAAACCTCAATCCCTTCATCAATAGTAGAAACAGAATAGATGTGGAATTTTTTATCTTTTACAGCTTGTATAATTTCATCAGACAATTGTAAATTATCAACATTTTGGACAGGTATCATAACTCCATGTGAGCCATCTAATCCACGTACTTTACAAACTTGAAAATATCCTTCTATTTTTTCATTTACTCCACCTATTGGTTGTATTTGACCTTTTTGATTTACAGAGCCAGTAACTGCAATAGATTGGTTGATTGGAATACCTGATAAACTAGAAAGTAATCCATATAGTTCTGTACTAGAAGCACTATCACCATCAACTCCATTGTATAATTGTTCAAAACAAATACTTGCAGTCAAACATAAAGGCATATCTTGTGCAAACATTTCACCTAGATATCCAGTAAGTATAAGAACACCTTTAGAATGGGAAGGTCCTGATATTTCAACTTCTCTTTCTATATTTACAATACCGTTTTTTCCAGTATAAGTATTAACAGTAATTTTAGCAGGTTTTCCAAAAGTATAGTCACCAACAGACATAACAGTTAAGCCGTTTAATTGACCGACCTTATATCCAGAAGTATCTATTAAAAGAGTGTTTTCTCTAATCATTTCTAAATATTTTTCATCATATTTTTTAACTCTTTCAATTCTTTCTTCCAGTGCTTTATTGATATGTTTTTCAGTCACAACTTTTGACTTGGAAATTTTTGCCCATGTTGCAGCTTCACCAACTATTTGCATTAAATCATCAAATCTAGTAGATACTTTGCCATGACTACCTGCAATTTTCGAAGAATATTCGACCAAACAAGCCATTGCATTTTTGTCTAATTCTGGTAATTCTTGGTGTTCACAAAAGCCATGAATAATTTGAGCAAGTTTATTTAAATTTTCTTTAGATATTTTGGCTGTTTCCTCGAATTCTACTTTTATTTTAAATAATTTTCTAAAATCAGAATCCATAGCGAGCAAAGTTTGATATATGTTGCTATTTCCTATCAAAATAACTTTTAAATTAAGAGGAATAGGTTCAGGTTTTAAAGAAATCAAAACCATTGAAGAACGTTGTTCAGCTTGATTTTCAATACCTATTTCTTTGATTCTTAAAGCTTTCTTTAATGCTTCATAACAAGCTCCATTTGAAAGCAAGTCTTTTGCCTGGAATATAATATATCCACCATTTGCTTGTTGTAATAGACCAGGTTTTAACATAGTGTGGTCAGTTTTTAAGGAACCATAATAATTTTCATATTCTAAAGCACCAAAAATATTATTATATGAATAATTAGAATCCATTATAACAGGAGCTCCTTCTCTATTTGAATTATCAACAAATAGATTAACTCTGTAATTTAAACAAGGATCAGGTTTTTTCATTGCAGGATTTATTTGCATATTTTGTTGTTTATTTGGGTCCTCTAAAAATGTAGGAATATTTTTTAGAATATCTTGTTTAATATCATTCAAGAATTTATTTATTTTTTTGTTTCGTTTATATTTTGATTTTAAATAATTTATATGAACATTTACAGTAAGAAGAGCAACATTTGATTGCCATTCTGAAATTTTTTTATCAGAAGCACGTTCAATTTCTTTGATTTGTGAAATTACATTCATAATTTCTTCTTGTACTATTACAGATTTTTCTTCATATTTTTTTTTGGTTTCATCATCTAATTTATCAAATTCTTCTTCTTGAATAACCTTTCCATTAACAATAGGCATCATATAAATACCATTTTGTGCAGTTCTAACTTGGAAATTATGTTTTGAAGCTTCTTGATTTAATTTATCAAGAAGTGCAGAACGTTTTGCTTCAAATTCTTGTTTTATTAATGCTTTTTCTTTTTCAAAATCATCATTATTAAAAGTTTTTCTAATATCTTTTCTAATTTCTTTTATAAATCCATTCATTGCTTCTTTAAACTCTTTACCTTGCCCTGCAGGTAATTCAACTGCAATTGGTTCATTTGGATTGTCAAAATTATATATATAACACCAATCAGAAGGAACTTTTTTCTTAGAAGCTATTTTATTTAAATAATTCTTTGTATATAAAGTTTTTCCAACTCCACTTGGTCCTTCTAGATATAGGTTATAACCTTTTACATCTACTTGTAACCCAAATTCTAATGCTTTAATACCACGTTCTTGACCAATACCATCCTGTATTGGTTCTAAATCAGCAGTTGTATCAAAATTAAAGATATTTGGATTACAAGTCATTTTTAAATCTTTATAATTTAATTCGTTTTTGTTTTTCATTTGTTTCCTCCATAATTTTTTCTTATTATATCCAATACAAAAATATTTTATATTAGTTAAAGAAAAAAGTAAATAAATTTTATTGAATTTTTTTAAAAAAGATTTGCATTTTCTGGAAAAAGATGATAATAATATATATACTTTATATTTGTTTTTAGTTTATATGAATTAATATCATTCAGTTAATTTCTGTATTTTTAAAATCAAAAATATTTTTTCGAAATTTTATCAGAAAAAAAGTGTTTACTATTGACTTTAAATAAATCAAATAGTAAAATTGTGTTAAAACGGAGGTGATACGGTGGAAGAAAAAATTTTGTCAATTCTTTTAAATATGCAAAGTGATATAGAAACTATTAAAAATAGTCAAACAAACATAAGACATGATGTAGTAGATATAAAAGAAAATCAAAAAATAATGCAAAAAGAACAAGAAGAAATGAAAATAGAAATAAAAGGTATAAAAAAAGAACAAGAAGAAATGAAAA
>CAZQTH010000004.1:24638-38476 GCA_964596175.1 uncultured Clostridium sp.
AAATAGAAATAAAAGGTATAAAAAAAGAACAAGAAGAAATGAAAATAGAAATAAAGGGTATAAAAAAAGAACAAGAAGAAATGAAAACAGAAATAAAGAAAATAAGTAATACTCAAAGTAAAATTCTAGAAGAATTAAGAATTAACAACCTAAAATTATCTAAAGTTGCAGAAAGACTTGAAGAAAGTATTTCTGAAAATAGAGAAGAACATAAAATATTTGATTCAAGAATAACAAGGTTAGAAGCAAAGGTAGGATAAAATATAAAAATAAACAAATATAAAGTGAAATCCGTTTATATTCAGAAATGATTAAACGGATTTTTTCATTTTGAACGGTCGTTCAAAATAACATAAAAGTATTGCAATGTTTAACAAAAATATATATAATAGTAACTAGTTATAATAGTTGAAAGGTGTTAAATATGAATAAAACAAAAAGAAAAATATTTGAAACTTCAATGAAACTATTTGCAGAAAAAGGATATGATGCAACAAGTATAGAAGAAATAACAGCAACAGTAGGTGTAGCAAAAGGAACATTATATTATCATTTTTCCAGCAAAGAGGAAATTTTTAATTTTCTAGTTGAAGAAGGGATAAAACTTTTACAAAATAGTATTGATATAAAAACAGCAAAATTTCCAAATTACATAGATAAAATAAAAGCAATTGTTTTAATTCAAATAAAAATAGTTGTTAAATATGAAGATTTGATTACAATATTACTTAGTCAATTTTGGGGAAATGAATCTAGAAACCAAACTTGTAAAAAGTATATTTTATCTTATATCTATAAAATAGAACAAATTGTGGAAGAAGGAATACAAAAAGGAGAAATAAAAAAAGGAAATCCACAAGCTATTGCTTCTGAAATATATGGTTTAATAGGATCTAGCTTAGTATATAAAATAAGAAGTAATGAAAAAATAGATATTATGAGATTATATAAAGAATTTGAAAAAACTGTAATCGAAGGATTAAAAGTAAAGTAAAGGAGTGTAAGTATGAGAGAGCCAATTTATGAATTTGTAAAATACAAAGATTTAAAAGATATGCTGAAAAAAACAGGAGAAAAATATGCAGATAGACCAGCATTTATCTTTAAAACTGATGTAGAAGGAGAATTTAAAGAAATTACTCATAAGGAATTTAGAGATGAAATAAATGCTTTAGGAACTAAATTAATAGAAATGGGATTAAAAGATAAGAGAATAGCGGTTATATCAGAAAATAGATATGAATGGGGTGTAGCATATTTAGCAATAGTAACAGGAACTGGAGTCGTAGTACCTCTAGATAAAGCTCTTCCTGACAATGAAATAGAAAGTTTAATAATTCGTTCAGAAGTAGAGGCAATTTTTTATTCTAAAAAATATGATGAAGTTATGAATGAAATAAGAAAACAAGGGAATACAAATCTTAAGTATTATATTTCTATGGATTTAGATAAAGAAAATGATGGAGTAAAATCACAAAAAGAATTAACTGAAGAAGGAAGAAAGTTATTAGAACAAGGTAATAGAGAGTTTTTAGATGCAGAAATTGACAATGAAAAAATGGGAATAATGCTATTTACATCAGGAACAACTGCTATTTCAAAGGCGGTTATGTTATCACATAAAAACATATGTAGTAATATCCAAGACATTACATCTGTAATAAAACTAACTCCTGAAGATAGATTCTTATCATTTTTACCATTACACCATACATTTGAATGTACAGTTGGATTTTTATATCCAGTATCAACAGGTGGTTCAATTGCGTTTTGTGAAGGAATACGTCATATTGCAGAAAACATAAAAGAATATCAGATAACAGCAATGATTTCTGTTCCTATTCTTTTTGAAACCATGTATAGAAAAGTTTTAAAAGGAATTGAGAAAAAAGGAAAATTAGAAACTGTAAAAAAGGGTATAAAAATAAGTAGGTTTTTATTAAAATTTGGAATAGACATTAGAAAAAAATTGTTTAAAGAAATACATGATACATTAGGAGGAAAAGTAAGACTATTTGTAGCAGGAGGAGCAGCATTAGATTCAGAAACAGAACAAGGTTTTAATGATTTAGGATTTACAATGTATCAAGGATATGGTTTAACAGAAAGCTCACCAGTAATAGCAGCAGAAGATGATAAATATAGAAGAGTAGGCTCAATAGGAAAAGCGTTTCCAAGTTTAGAGGTAAAAATAGATAAACCTAATGAAGAGGGAATAGGAGAGCTTCTTGCAAAAGGTCCTTCAATAATGCTTGGATATTATAATAATGAAGAAGCAAATAAAGAAACCTTAAAAGATGGTTGGTTACATACGGGGGATTTAGCAAGAATAGATAAAGATGGATATATATTTATATCAGGAAGAAAGAAATTTGTAATAGTACAGAAGAATGGTAAAAATATTTATCCAGAAGAATTAGAAATCTTATTAAACAAGATTGAAGGAATAAAAGAAAGTTTTGTTTATGGAAAACCAGAAGATGATGGAGATTTTAAAATAGCAGCCAAAATTGTTTATGATAAAGAAAATGCAGAAGAGATTTTTGGAACTGAAGATGAAGAAAAAATCAAAGAAAAAATTTGGAATGAAGTAAAAAAGATAAACAAAACAATACCTGCCTATAAATATATAAGAGATATTATTGTAACTGATAAAGAGTTAATAAAAACAACAACACAAAAAGTTAAGAGAGCAGAAGAAATAAAAACAGTGTTATAAAAAACAATAGGGAAAAGTTGGAAAATGCTTTTCCCTAATATTTTTGAAAGTTTTGTAATATTTTTGTAACATTTCTGTAACGAAAACTTAACAAAAAAATTAATAGTATTATCTTGTAGTTTTTTGTAGGTTAATGTATAATAATAAAGAAAGCAAAAGCAAATACGCGTAAGATAAAGGAGGTAATTTACAATGTCTAAATCTGGCATAGTAAATGTGAGAATGGTTATCACAGAAGAAAAAATATTAATGAATATAGATAAAGTTCAAAAGTTAATAAACCCTAAGAGTAAGAAACAAATAGTTCAACTGGAAGATGATACATATTTTAAAGATTTAGTTGAATCTATAAAAACTTATTTAATTGAATATCCAAAAAAGAAAAACTTCCCAGCAAGTGTTTATAAATCAGCTTATGGGTTAGTTGAATTTGCAACAAATCAATTTGAAGAAAATACTAAGAAAATTGAGGAGTTAATAAGACAAAGGGAACAAAATATAGCCTTAGCAGGACAACTTAAAGAAGTTTTAGAAGCAGTAAAAGAAAAGCAAGATGGTTGGAAAGACAAAATAAAGAAAGCTGAAGATAGTTTTTCAGAAGATATAATAGAGACATTAAATATTGTTGCAAAGTCTAAAAATAATGAATCACAAAATTATCAAGATGCAATGAAATTATTAAATGCTAGGATAAATAATTTAGAATCTAACTTACATATTGAAATAGATATGGAAAGGATAGAAGATAGATCAAAAGCTTTAAGCTATATAGGAATAGAAATTGCTGATGCGTTAAAATCAATACCAACACCACTAGAAGAGGTACAAGAGAAACAAATAGTAGAAGAACCACTAGAAGTACCAGTTCAAGAAGAACAACAACAATATGTACAAGAAACAACATTCGAAGCTAAACCAAGTTTATGGCAAAGATTTAAAAATAGTAAATTTGTTAAGGCACTTAAAGCTGTTACAAGAATCAGAATTGTATTTGATTATTCAGATACACTTCCAGAAGGAAGAGGAGAAAATGCACAAAATCAACAATAATAAAAAAACCAGAAAAAATCTCTGGTTTTTTCTTTTTAGATAAAATCGTATATTGAATAAAAATAGTAAAGATTAAGACACGGATTAAAATTAAATGTAATTTGACTTTTTTGCCAAAATATAGTATAATAAAAAACAGTTGTTAGCTGAAATGCTAAAATATGAGATTTTATTAAAATTTAAAACCTAGAATATGTATTAAAAAATAAGTTTAGGTAAATAATATTTTTGAGCGGGAAATTTAATAATAAAAGTAGTTTATAAAATAGTAAGAACTATTTTCTATAAACTTAATTTTTGCGTACATAAAAGTTTTAGGTACTAGATTATATCTAGTTTATTAAATAATTAATAAGATTAAAAAAATTAAAATTAAGAAAGGAGAATTTATGTCAGAAGAAAAATTAGAAAATAGCAAAAAGAGAAATGTGAGAAATAATAGGAGAACAAACTCACAAGTAAAAAGAACAAATACAAGAAAAGTAAACAATGAAGGAGAGAATAAGACAAATAAGAGAACAGCAAGAGTTGGAAAAAGAAATATTCAAAAAGAAATATTTAAAGCTTCAAAACTAAAAGTAATACCACTTGGAGGATTACATGAAATAGGTAAAAATATTACAGTTTTTGAATATGAAAATGAAATGATTGTAGTAGATTGTGGATTATCATTTCCAGAAGATGATATGTTAGGTATTGACTTAGTAATACCTGATATAACATATCTAGAACAAAATGTTGACAAAATAAAAGGGTTATTAATAACACATGGTCATGAAGATCATATAGGAGCAGTTCCTTACTTACTAAAGAAAATAAATATACCAATTTATGCAACTAAATTAACAGCAGGTTTAATTAGAAATAAATTAGAAGAACATAAGTTAGTTGGTTCTACAAAATTAGTAGAGGTAAATCAAGGACAAATAATAAATTTAGGAAAAAACTTTAAAGTGGAATTTATAAGGAGTTCACACAGTATTCCAGACTCTATTATGCTTGCTATCACAACACCAGCTGGTACAGTATTACACACAGGAGACTTCAAAGTAGACTTTACACCAATAGATGGAAAATTAATGGATTTAAATAGGATTGCAGAGTTGGGAAATCAAGGTATTTTAGCATTAATGTCAGATAGTACTAACAGCGAAAGAAAAGGATTTACAATGTCAGAAAGTTCAGTTGGAGAAGTATTTGATAAACTATTCTTACATTGTACAAAAAGAATTGTAGTTGCAACATTTGCTTCAAATGTTCATAGAGTACAACAAATAGTGAATTGTGCAATAAAATATGGAAGAAAAATTGCTGTTTGTGGTAGAAGTATGATAAATATGATTACAACAGCAAAAGAATTGGGATATATTGAATGTCCAGAAAACTTATTTATAGATATAGATATGATAAAAAATTATCCAGATGAGCAATTAGTAATAATTACAACAGGAAGTCAAGGAGAAACTATGTCAGCATTAACGAGAATGGCAAATGGAGAACATAGAAAAGTAAAAATTACTCCAAATGACTTGATAATAATTTCTGCGACACCAATACCAGGAAATGAAAAATATGTATCAAAAGTAATTGATGATTTAATGCAACTTGGTGCAGAAGTAGTATATAGTTCATTAGAAGATGTACATGTATCAGGACACGCATGTCAAGAAGAACAAAAACTAATTATAGCTTTAGTAAAACCAAAATACTTTATACCAGTACATGGCGAATATAGACAATTAATTGCCCATAGTGAAACCGCTCAAAGTATGGGAATAGAAAAAGAAAATATTGTTATGATGCAAAATGGTAAAGTATTAGAAATAGGAGAAGATGGAGTAGCTTTTACAGGAACTGTAACAAACGGAAGAGTCTTAGTTGATGGATTAGGAGTAGGAGATGTTGGAAATATAGTACTTCGAGATAGACAACATTTATCACAAGATGGTTTAATAATAGTAGTATTAACAATGGACTCAGGAACAGGAGAAGTTTTAGCAGGGCCAGATGTTATATCAAGAGGTTTTGTATATGTAAGAGAATCAGAAAACTTAATGGATGAAGTTAAAGCTGTTGTAAGAAAAGAAATAAGAAAATGCGAAGAAAATGGAGTACGTGATTGGTCAACTATAAAATCAACAGTAAGAGATAACTTGAAAGACTATGTATTTACAAAAACAAAAAGAAATCCAATGATTATTCCTATTATCATGGAAGTTTAAAGATAATAAATGAGACGGAAAAACGTCTCATTTTTAATTAGAAAATTTTGATTTTTAGCTAATTTTATGTTATAATTGCAATTGTCAAATTTTGAATATGAGGAGAGAACGAAATGGATTATAAAGATTTAGCAAATTTAATATTTCCAGATGCAAAGGATATATCATATTATGAAGAAAAATATCCAAGAAGAAATTTAAAAGAAGGAGCAATTGTTACAAGATTTGCACCAAGCCCAACAGGATTTGTTCATATTGGAGGGTTATATCAAAGTTTAATTGCAAAAAAAGTAGCCAATCAAACAGAAGGAGAGTTTTTCTTAAGAATAGAAGACACAGACCAAAAAAGAGAAGTAAAAAATGGAATTACAGATATAGTAAAATCTCTAAAAGACTTTGGATTAGAACCAGATGAAGGTATGATTTCAGAAACAGACGAAATTGGAAATTATGGACCATATAAACAATCTAAAAGAAAAGAAATTTATCAAGCTTATGCAAAATATTTAATAGAACAAGGAAAAGCTTATCCATGTTTTTGTACACCAGAGGAAATAGAAGAAACAAGGCAAAAACAAGAAACAGCAAAAATAAGACCTGGTTATTATGGGGTATGGGCAAAGTGTAGACATTTAACAGTTGAAGAAATGATTGGAAAAATAAAAAATGGAGAAAGTTATATAGTAAGATTTAAATCACCAGGAAGAGAAGATAGAAAAATAAAACATAAAGATGTAATTAAAGGAAATGTTGAATTTCCAGAAAACGACCAAGATATAGTAATAATAAAGGCAGATGGACTTCCTACATATCACTTTGCACATGCAGTAGATGACCACTTGATGGGAACAACACATGTAATACGTGGAGATGAATGGTTATCTTCAGTACCATTACATTTACAATTATTTCATGAATTAGGATTTAAACCACCGAAATATGCACATATTGCACCAATCATGAAAAATGATAATGGAAATAAGAGAAAATTAAGTAAAAGAAAAGATTCAGAAGCAGCAGTTAGCTATTATGAAGAAGAAGGAATACCAGAAGAGACAGTAAAAGAATATTTACTAAATATAGCAAATTCTACATTTGAAAACTGGAGAAAAGCAAATCCTGATAAAGATATATCAGAATTTGAACTACAATTAAATAAAATGAGCGTAAGTGGAGCTCTTTTTGATATGATAAAATTATTAGATGTAGGAAAAACAGTAATATCTAAATTTACGGCTGAAAAGGTATATGAAAAATCTCTAAAATGGGCTAGAAGACATGATGAAGAATTAGAGAAACTATTAGAAGATAAAGAATATGCATTAAAAGTATTTGGGATAGAAAGAGGAAACAAAAAGCCAAGAAAAGATATAGCTAAATGGTCAGATGTAAAAGAAAATATAGAATATATGTATGATGAATTGTTTTATAGTAAAGAAAAAGATTATCCATATCAAGTGATAAATAATAAAGAAGAAATTGATAAAATATTAACACTTTATATTGAGAAATACTATAATGATGAAGATGATAAGCAAACTTGGTTTGACAAAATAAAAGAACTATCAGGAGAACTAGGTTATGCAAAAGAGGTTAAAGAGTTTAAAGCAAACCCAGAAAAATATACAGCTCATGTAGGGGATGTAAGTACAGTATTAAGAGTTGCATTAACATCAAGAACAAATACACCAGATATGTATGAAATAATGAAAATCTTAGGAAAAGATAGAATAGTGGAGAGATTTGAAAAAGCAATGGAAAGCTAATTTCATAATTGAAAGGAATGAAATAATTATGGAATATCAAATAGGTGATATAGTAAGGACTAAAAGACAACATCCTTGTGGAAGTAAACTTTGGGAAATAACAAGAATAGGGGTGGACTTTAAATTAAAATGTCAAGGATGTGGACATGTAGTTACATTAGAAAGAGAAAAAGCAAAGAAAATAATAACAAAAATAGAAAAGAAAGCGTAAAATAAAGAAAGGTAACCAATTTACAAAAATCGACATATAATACAATATAGTATCAATAAAATACTATATTGGAGGTGCTAGTAAAATGGAACCACAAGAGACTATATATTGTTTTGATAATAAAGAAAGAAAATGTGAAAGTAAGAAAAATTGTTTAGGATTAGTTGAAATTATACTACTTTCTTTATTTACCCTAGTAATAGGATTGTTAATAGGTGCAGCTTTATCAACTACAATATTAGCTGCATTAGCAGCAATTATAGTTTTGGCAATTATACTTGGAATACTTCTAATATTAACTGTAATACTAATGTTTTGTAATAAAAAGAAAAATAAAAAATATAACTGTTGTGATAAATGCTAAAATATAAAAAAATAGTCATATGAAAGACATATGGCTATTTTTAGCTTTTGTTGTTTTTAAAATAACATTTTTATATAATTGTTCCACCATTCACATGAATAATTTGTCCTGTAACATATCTAGAATCATCACTTGCAAGATAAAGATATGCAGGAGCAAGTTCAAATGGTTGTCCGGCTCTTCTTAATGGAGTTTCTGTTCCAAATACCTCAACTTCTTGTGGATTAAAAGAAGAAGGAATAAGAGGTGTCCAAATAGGTCCTGGTGCAACAGCATTTACTCTAATTTTTTGATTGGCCAAAGAAAGTGCAAGTGATTTTGTAAAAACAGTTATTGCACCTTTGGTTGCAGAATAGTCAATAAGGTTTTTCTTACCTTCAAAAGCAGTAATTGAGGTAGTATTTATAATGCTACTATTTGCTTTAAGATGGGGAAGTACAGCTTTTGTTAAATAGAAAAATGTAAAAATATTGGTTTCAAAAGTATCTTTTAATTGTTCACTTGAAATATCTAAAATACTATTTTGAGGAAATTGAACACCACAATTGTTAATTAAAATATCAATTTTACCAAAAGTTTTTAAAGTACAATCAATTATGTAAGAGGATAAATTTTCGTCACGTAAGTCACCAGGAATTAAGAGACATTTTCTTCCGCATTCTTCAATTGCTTTTTTAGTATAGTTTGCATCTTCATGTTCGTTTAAATAACTAATAACAATATCAGCTCCTTCTTTAGCAAAAAGGATGCTTATAGCTCTTCCAATGCCACTATCACCACCAGAAATAATTACAACCTTATCTTTGAGTTTACCAGAAGGAACATAGTTTGAATCCTCAAAAATAGGAGTAGGTTTCATTTTATATTCCATTCCTGGTTGAACATTTTGATGTTGAGCTGTAAATGTAATTGGTGTTCTAACATTTTCATCTTTAAATCCTATATAAGGTATTATAGGGTAAGTATCATTCATATATAAATCGCTCCTTAAAAAATATTTATATAGTATATGTTGCATATTTAAAAATATTACTATAAATTGAGAATTTTTTTGTTTTATAGAAAAGTTAAGCAATTTATTTTAAATTTTGAAACAAGAAATAAAACAAAAATAAAAAAAGATGCTATCTTAAGTGATAACATCTTTTTCTTATTAATTTATTGTTTATCTAAAAAATTATCTATAAATTTCCAAACATCATCCGTATATATTTTTCTTTCAGAAGAGAAAGGAAAAGTTGGAATATCACCAATTGGATTTAATTCTTTTTGTAATGTTTTTACAGCATCATCTACTTTGGTAATAGCAATTTTATCAGCTTTATTTGTTAAAATAATACAAGGTAGTTCTGATGAGATAATGTAATTATACATAAGTTTATCATTTGAAGTAGGAGAGTGTCTAATGTCTATCAAGAATATTATTAAAACAATGTTTTTTCTATTAAATAAATATTCTTCTATAAATTTTCCTACTTGTTCTTGTTCTTTTTTTGACATCTTGCTAAAACCATATCCAGGTAAATCAACAAAATAGAATGAATCATCAATATTGTAAAAATTAATTTGTCTAGTTTTTCCCGGTTCGCTACTTGTCCTAGCTAATTTTTTTCTATTAATCATCGTATTTATAAAACTTGATTTACCAACATTAGATTTACCAACTAAAACTATTTCAGGTAAGTTATTTTTTGGATATTGTTTTGGGCTTACTGCCGATATTTCAAATTTCGGGTCTTTTACTATCATAATTTTCTCCTATAATTTATATATCTTCTCTTATAATTAAATCATCATTTGCAGGACCTGTACCTAAATATTTAACAGGTATTCCAGATGCTTTTTCTACAATTTCTACAAATTTTTTTGCAGTATCTGGAAGATCCTTGTAAGTTTTACAACTAGAATCTAGTTTCCAACCACCTTCTAAAGTTTCATAAATAGGTTCAGGAACTTCACCATTTAAATTAATATCATCAGGATAATGGTTGATAACTTTGCCTTTATATTTATAAGAAGTACATATTTTTATATGTCCTAATTTTAATCCAATTTCACCAAGAGTATCTAAGTGATTTAAACAAAGGTAATCTATTCCACATTCATATTTTGCAGAACGAAGAATAGGGCAATCCATCCAGCCACACCTTCTTGGTCTTTTTGTTGTAGTTCCATATTCATAACCTAAATCACGAATTATATCTCCTTCTAAAGGAGTTGCATTTTCTATAACATTTCCTTTTTCATCTATAGAAGCAGGCAGTTCTGTTGGAAAAGGACCATTTCCAACACGACTATTATATGCTTTGTCTACTCCAATAACTAAATTTAATGCTTGCGGAGGTAGTGCTGCTCCACAAAGCGTTCCAGCAACTACTGGATTTGAGCTAGTAACCATAGGGTAATCTCCATGGTCTAGGTCTAAACGAAAAGCTTGAGCACCTTCAACAACAATTTTTTCATTATTATCTATTGCAGAAGAAATAATAGGGGTAATATCAGTAATATATTTTTCTAATTTTTTTCCAAATATGTGATATTGTTCAGCTAAAGATTCAGCAGAAACAATACAATCTTCCATGTTATTTGCTTTAAATAATTGATTGTGTGGTTTTATAGCTTCTTCTATTTTTTCCTTTAATTTATCATTAGGAAGAAGTAAATCATACATTCTAATACCAGTACGATTATTTTTATCTGCATATGATGGACCGATACCTCTTTTTGTAGTACCAACTGGATGTTTCTTCATATTTTCATATAAAACATCTAGTTCTTTATGATAAGGTAAAATAACATGTGCACGTCCGCTAATTTTTAATCTTGAATCTATATTTGGAATACCTGTGGATTTTAAAAGTTCGATTTCATCTAAAAGAACTTCTAAATCAAGTACAACACCTGGTCCTATAATACATATAGTATTAGGATAGGAAATTCCACCTGGTACTAGGTGAAGAGGTAACTTTGTTTTTTCATAAATTACAGTATGTCCTGCATTATTTCCTCCAGTTGCTCTAATAACTAATTTTGCATCTTTTGCTTCATGTGAGGCGATTTTACCTTTTCCTTCATCACCCCATTTTGTTCCTACAATAACTGTTACATTTTTGTTCATGGTACTCAACCCTTTCTATAAATAATTCTATATTTTTTGTTAAATTAATAACTATATTTTTATACTTTATAATGTAAAATTATTTATGTTTTAGGCTTTATTTTTTCAAGTCCACCCATATATGGTCTTAAAACTTCAGGAATTGTTACACTTCCATCAGGTTGGTAATTATTTTCCATAATAGAAATAAGCATTCTAGGTGGTGCAACAACTGTATTATTTAAAGTATGAGCAAAATATGTTCCATTTTCACCTTTAATTCTAATACCAAGTCTACGTGCTTGTGCATCTGTTAAGTTAGAACAACTTCCAACTTCAAAATACTTCTTTTGTCTAGGAGACCATGCTTCTACATCGCAAGATTTTGCTTTTAAATCAGCTAAATCTCCACTACAACATTCTAAAGTTCTTACAGGTATATTCATGCTTCTAAAGAACTCAACTGTATATGACCACATTTTATCATACCAATTCCAACTATCTTCAGGTTCACAAACAACAATCATTTCTTGCTTTTCAAATTGATGTATTCTATAAACACCACGTTCTTCAATACCATGAGCTCCTTTTTCCTTTCTGAAACAAGGAGAGTATGAGGTCATAGTGTATGGCATATCTTCTTTCTTTAAAATTTGGTCTTTAAACTTACCTATCATAGAATGTTCAGAAGTACCAATTAAATATAAATCTTCACCCTCGATTTTATACATCATAGCATCCATTTCTTCAAAACTCATAACACCAGTTACGACATTAGATCTTATCATAAAAGGTGGAATACAATAAGTAAAACCTTTATCAATCATAAAATCTCTTGCGTATGTTAATACTGCTGAATGTAATCTTGCAACATCTCCTGTTAAATAGTAGAATCCTTGACCTGCAACTCTTCTTGCACTATCTAAATCCAGTCCATCTAAAGCTTCCATTATTTCGCCATGATAAGGTATTTCATAATCAGGAACAATAGGTTCACCAAATTTTTCTATTTCAACATTTTCACTATCATCTTGACCAATAGGAACTGACTCATGCATAATATTTGGTATTTTCATCATTCTTAATTTTATTTCTTCAGAATATTCATTTTCTAGTTTTTCATTTTCTTCAAGTTTAGAATTTATTTCATTTACTCTAGCCTTTACTTTTTCAGCTTCTTCTTTTTTTCCTTCTCTCATTAAGTTACCTATTTGATTACTTAAAGACTTTCTTTCAGCCCTTAAATTATCACCATCCAATTTAGCTTCTCTATTTTTAACATCTAAATCTAAAACTTCATCAACTAAAACAAGTTTATTATCTTGAAATTTCTTTTTAATATTTTCCTTAACTAAGTCAGGATTTTCACGTAATAATTTAATATCTATCATAATTAACCTCCTATTATTTTGCGTTTGAGATGTTTCCTTTGCACAATTTTTCGCATCTGTAACACATCTTAGCAATTTATTTTAAATAATCTTTTTCAATATCTTCTACTAATTCAAACCTTACTTTTTGGCCAGTTATATTATCTGGTCTTTCAGGTATTTCTTCTAAAAACATTTTTTCAGATCTAATCCAAATCGACCTTCCATCTTTTCTTTCATATAGTGGTTTATAAACAACCATTCTTTCATAAGTTTCCGAGTCATATGCAATGTCTTCTACGAAGTAATAATTACCTTTAAAATGCCTGTAAACTCTTCCGATTTTAACTTCTTTCATAAAATCGTCTCCTTTTCTAAAATATGTAAACATTATACAGCATTTTCTAATAAATGGCAATAAAATAGGAAAAATAAAACTGAATAAAAATGAAAAGAGCCTTTTATGATAATAAAATTTTAAAAGATGAATTTATAAAATTAATAATTTGTTCAAAAAATGATGAGTTCAAAAAATGATGAGTTCAAAAAATGATGAGTTCAAAAAATTAATAATTTGTTTAAAAATCACTTGACAAATGCAGTTCAGATAGTATATAATATTAATCGTTACAAGAAGAAGTAAAACTTCTCACCCTATCTAAGTAAGGAAAAGGGTTAGAATTAAATAAGATTTAGTAAATAATTACTAAGTTTATGTTTTAATTTGACTTGTAACAAAAGTCAAATTTTTTATTATTGGAGGTGTTTTTTATAAAACAAGAATTACCTATCAACAGACAAATTAGAGCAAAGGAAGTTCAATTAATTGGAGAAAATGGTGAAAAACTAGGAGTAATGTCATTAGATGAAGCTTTAGAAAAAGCTGAAGACAAAAACTTAGATTTAGTTTTAGTTGCACCGAATGCAAAACCAGTAGTTTGTAGAATAATGAACTATGGAAAATATAAATTTGAACAAGCAAAAAAAGAAAAAGAAGCTAAGAAAAAACAAAAAGTATTAGAAGTAAAGGAAATAAGAG
>CAZQTH010000004.1:38486-55916 GCA_964596175.1 uncultured Clostridium sp.
TATTGAAGAACATGACTTTGGCTTTAAATTAAAAAATGCAAAGAAATTTTTAACAGATGGCAATAAAGTGAAAATAACAGTAAGATTTAGAGGAAGAGAAATTAATAACTCTAAAGCAGGCGAAGTAGTACTTAATAAATTTATAGAAGGTCTAGAAGAAGTTGCAACTGTTGAAAAAAAACCTAAATTAGAAGGTAGAAATATGTTTATAATTTTAGCTAAAAAAGCAGAAAATAAATCTGTTTAAAATATAAATAAGCGAAAGGAGTTTTAGTTATGCCAAAATTAAAAACAAATAAAGCAGCTAAAAAGAGATATTCTTTAACAGCTACAGGAAAAGTAAAAAGAACAAAATCAAACAGAAGACATTTGTTAGCCAATAAAACAAAAAGACAAAAGAAATCAGGAAAAATTCAAAATGCATATGCAGATAAAACATGTGAGAAAACAATTAAGAAATTATTACCATATGGAAACTAATAAGAATAAAGAATCAAAGGAAGGTGAATTATAATGGCAAGAGTAAAAACAGCAAGAACAACAAGAGCAAGACATAAAAAAGTGTTGAAACAAGCTAAAGGATATTATGGAGCAAAAAGTTATAGATTCAGAAATGCTAATCAAGCAGTAATGAAATCATTAACATATGCTTATATAGGAAGAAAAAAGAAGAAAAGTGATTTTAGAAAATTATGGATAGCAAGAATAAATGCAGCAGCTAGAATGAATGGAACAACATATAGTAAAATGATAGCAGGACTAAAGAAAGCAAATGTAACAATAAATAGAAAGATGTTAGCAGAAATAGCTGTATCAGATCCAAAAGCTTTTACAGAAATTGTTGAAATATCTAAAAAAGCATAAATAACTTTATTAACAAACTGATGAAATGAGGTGTTAACACCTCATTTTTCTATTGCTTTTTCATTTTAGGTTTTGAAATAAGTGAAGCAAGATATCCAAAGAAAATTGCAGCAGAAATACCGACCGCTAGCTGCCCTAACACCACCTGTAAAAGCACCAATTAAACCACTTTCTTTAACAGACTCAATAGCACCTTTTGCTAAATTATAACCAAAACCAGTAAGAGGAACAGTGGCACCAGCACCAGCAAAATCAACTACATATTGATAAATTCCAAGGCCACCTAAAATAGCACCAGTAGTAACAAAAATAACTAAGATTCTTGCAGGAGTAAGTTTAGTTTTATCTATTAATAATTGTCCTATTATACAAATTGTTCCTCCAACAAGAAAACATTTAAGCAGTGAAGACCATTCAAAAACATTAGCCCAATTTATATCCATAGAAAACCCTCCTATCTATATAGTTCAATACTAATCGCATGAGCAATACCTGGGATACTTTCACCTTGTTGAGAACTTGTAGAATTCATTAAAGCACCAGTTGCAATTAAAAGTATTTTTTCGATTTTCTTTTCTTGTAATTGTTTAAATAAGTAACCGGAAAATACAGTAGCACAGCAAGCACATCCACTACCACCAGAATGAGTATCTTGAGAATTTTTATCAAAAATAAGAACCCCACAATCATTATAATTTGATTTGATATTAAAACCATTTGAAGTAGTTATATCAATTGCGATGTCTTTTCCAATATGACCTAAATCACCACTAATTATTAAATCATAATAATCTGGACTTCTACCAGTATCATGAAAATGAGTAATTAGAGTATCAGCAAATGCAGGAGCCATTGCAGAACCCATATTATTAGCATCCTTAATTCCCATATCAACTATTTTTCCAGGAGTAATATGAGTTATAAAAGGACCATTACCATTTCTAGCAAGAATGGTAGCACCACTACCAGTTACAGTCCACTGGCTAGTAGGAGGTCTCTGGTTTCCCAATTCTAGTGGAAATCTAAATTGTTTTTCAGCACTACAAAAGTGACTTGAAGTAGCACATAAAATATAATTTGCAAAACCTTCAATTAAAATAGCACCTAGACTCATAGATTCAACAAATGTTGAACAAGCACCAAAAATTCCAAAAAAAGGAATATTTATTTCTCTTAGACCAAAACTAGAAGAGATACATTGATTTAATAAATCACCTGCAAAAATACAATCTATATCTTTAGAAGCAATTCCAGCTTTTGAAATAACCATATTAGTTGCTTCTTTAATAATTTTACTTTCTGCTTTTTCCCAAGATTTTTCACCCCAAAACTCATCTTCCAAAGTCTGATCAAAATATTTTGCAAGAGGACCTTGTGCTTCTTTTGGACCAACAATACTACTACATTCCAATATTGTTGGAGGATTATCAAATTTTATTGTTTGTTTACCTAGTTTTTTCAAAAAATCATCTCCTCAAATTTAAACTAAAGTAATGCTTTGGGTGTTAAATATAAGGAAAACAATACCAATTAAAATTGAAGTAGAAATTCCAAATACTAAAACAGGACCTGCAACAGTAAACATTTTTCCACCAACACCCATAACATATCCTTCTGATTTATATTCCATAGCAGGAGAAACAACAGAGTTAGCAAATCCTGTAATAGGAATTAATGAACCTGCACCTGCAAATTTTCCTATTTTATTAAATAAATTAAGTCCTGTTAAAAACGCAGAAATACCAATTAATAAAATGGAAACAATTGTGCCAGAAGTTTGTGTATCAAAATTACGCTCTTTACATATATTAAGAATAACTTGTCCTATTGTACAAATTAATCCACCAACCCAAAATGCGTTAAAACAGTTTTTTAAAATAGTAGAATTGGGAGATTTTTTATCAACATAGTCTTGATAAGTTTTTTTACTTTCTAAAGGATCCATAAAAAGCACCTCCTTAATCATTTTTACGGTTTACATCAATAATAAAACTTATATCTAAGTCGACAAAATATTCAGAAATTTTATCTCCATCAATAGTGGCTCTTTGTTCTATTATTTTTACTTCTGATAAATAATCAATAGTTTTAGATGCTTCGGAAATAGCTTTTACAATAGCATCTTTCCAAGAGACAGTTGAATTCCCCGTAATTATTAAATGTTTTTTAATTTCCATAATAAACCTCCAAATAAGAACTTTTAAAAATATCATCTCCAACTAAAAGAAAAAATATACAAAAATAGTAGAAAATAAAATATAAAAATTATATAATGAAAAAAATAAGTCAAGAAAAGAAATAATAGAAGGAGATAATATATGGTAGATAAAGTAAGAGAAATAGCATTGAAAATAATTTATAAAATAGACAAAGATGAAGCTTATTCAAATATCTCTTTAAATGAAATGATAAATAAAAATAAAAAAATATTAAATAATAAAGACATTAGCTTTATATCAGAAATCGTTTACGGAGTTACAACTTGGAGACTTACTATTGATGAAATTATAAAAAAACATTCTAAAATTAGAATAAAGAAAATTTCTTCTTGGATATTAAATATATTAAGAATGTCTATATATCAAATAGTTTTTTTAGATAAAGTGCCAAAATCTGCAGCTGTAAATGAAGGAGTAAATTTAGCAAAAAAATATGGAAATAAAGGAAGTATTGGATTTACAAATGCAATTTTAAGAAATATAGATAAAAAAGATTATGAAGAACTTTTTAACGAAAAAGATGAGTTAGAAAAAATATCTAAGACAATGTCTATGCCAAAATGGATAGTAGAGGAATTAAAAGAAGATGGACAAGATTACAATAAAATATTAGATATTTGTAGAAATTCTAATATAAGACCTAAAATTTCCATTAGAATAAATAATCTAAAAACAAATAAAGAAGAAATAAAAAAGATTTTAAATATTGAAAAAGTAAATACAGAAGATGGAATATTAAAAGATTTTCTTATATTAGATAAATCAAATAGTATAGAAAATTTAAAAGGTTTTAAAGAAGGACTGTTTACTGTCCAAGATGAAGTAGCTGGTTTAACTGCACTAGTCTTAAATCCAAGCCCAGAAGAAAAAATATTAGACGCATGTAGTAGTCCAGGAGGAAAAACTACATACTTAGCGGAATTGATGATGAATAAAGGATATATTGAGGCCTGGGATATACATGAACATAGAACAAAATTGGTAGAACAAAATGCAAAAAGATTGGGGATTAATATAATAAACACAAAAGTAGAAGATGCAAGTATATATAAAGAAGAATATAAAAATAAATTTGATAAAATTCTTTTAGATGTTCCATGCTTAGGGATGGGGGTTTTAAAAAGAAAACCAGATATAAAATGGCAAAAGAAAAAAGAAGATATAGAGGAAATATCAAGAACACAATTTAAAATATTAAATACATGCTCTAAATATTTAAAAGATGGAGGATATTTAGTATATTCAACTTGTAGTATTTTTAAAAAAGAAAATAGTGAATTAGTAGAGAAATTTTTAAAAGAAAATTCTAACTTTAAATTAGAAAATCTTAATAAATATTTAAAGAATAATTCACAACAAAATTTCTTTTCAAAATACTTAGTAAATGATAGATTTTTAGAAGTTTATCAAAATGAAAAAACAGATGGATTTTTTATATGTAAAATGATAAAAAAATAAAATGAACAAAATTGTTACAAAATTATTACATTTATGTTACGGTTACATTAAAAATATTGACTTTTTACTAAATAATTATAAAATATAACTGTATTTAAGCTTATATAACAAGAAAAAAATAGAATAATGTAAAATATATTCTAGGTATGTTTTTTTATTTGATGCGAAAAATAAGAATAAACGAAAAAAAGGAGAAAAAAATGTCAAGTTGTCTAGGGCTATATATAGAAGAACATCTAATTAAATATGCAAAAGTGTCAAAAAATCATGACAATATAAAAGTAGAATCATTTGGAATAAAGTTCTATGATAAAGTTGGGGAAGCTATATTACAAGTAATTGAAGAAACATATAGTCAAAAAACTCCGATAAGTGTGAATATATCAGATGAAATGTATAATTATTTTGATATGTTTTCATTACTTACAAAAAATGATTTACAAAAAGCAATAAAAACAGAGTTTGAATCTTATTGTTCAGAAAAGGGCTACAACCCAAATGTATTTGAAACAAGGTATGCAATTGTAGATAGCCAATTAGATAAAGATAAAATAAAAATTATTCATATAGCTGATAATAAAATTGAATTAAATAAAAGAATACAAGAATTAGGGGGATACCATTTAGTAAATATTTCTCCGATTTCTATGTCTATTCCTAATTTAATACAAGTAAGAAAAGATGAAAATTGTTTAATAGTAAATATTGAGGGTGATACAACAATAACAACAATAATTGGTGGAAAAATCTTCAATATTGATATATTAGAAGAAGGAAGTAGTGATATTTTATCTAAGATTAATTTAAAGGAAAATTCTTATTCTAAATCATATGAGATATGTAAGAATACTACTATATATACTTCAGAAGGAAGAGAATTACAAGTAGAAGAACAAAGCTATTTAGAAGATATAATGCCTATATTATATAATATAGTTAATGAGACAAATAAAATAATCGAGTCTCATACAGATAAAATAGAGAAAATATATATTACAGGTTCAGCAGCGTTAATAAATAATGTGGATTTATATTTTCAAGAATATTTGTCAGATACAGAATGTGAAATATTGAAACCATATTTTATAGAGAGAACTAAAGATATAAGTATTAAAGATTATATCGAAGTTAATTCAGCTATTTCTATAGCATTGATGGGTCTTGGAGAAGGCGTTACTGGAATGAACTTTAAAAAGAAAACACTTGCTGACCAAATACCATCTTGGATGAAAGTAGAAGCCAATCCAAACAAAGCCAAAAAAGAGCGAAAAAATACAGGTGGTTTTCTTACATGGGATTTAGGACAAAAATTAGATAAAACAGAAAGAAGATTAATTAGAATAGCAATTGCTTTATTTTTATTAGTTGTAATTTATAGTGGTTTTTCTGGACTAATAAATTATCAAATAGAAAAAAAAGATGCAGAAGCTGATGCTTTTATTGCACAGACAAATAGCCAAATTGAATTAGCAAATGAAGATAATGAACAAATAAAATCAAAAACAAACGAATATACAGCATTGATACAAAATTTAGAAGATGCAAATGATAGATTGACAGATATAAATAAAACAAGAAACGCTATTCCAAATTTGTTAAATCAAATAATGTCAGTTATACCAGAAAATGTACAATTAACATCAATTGAAAATACTTCAGGAACACATATTGTAATAAACGCACAATCTGATAAATATGAACAATTAGGATATTTTGTAGCAATATTAAAATCAGATGTTATTTTAGAGGATGTAGTATCTACAGCAGGACAAAAAGATGATGGCGTTATAACAATAGAAATAGAGGGAGAATTACCATGAAAAAATTATTAATTTTGATTCTTATTGCTTTATTATTAACACTTACTATTTTTATTGCTATACAGGGAGTGAGCATAGGCGATATTGAAATACTAGGAATTACAGAAATTCAAACTAAAAGTGCTGAACTTGATGAAAAAATTCAAGAAGCTACAATATTAGTAGAAAAAACTTATGCACAAGCTGTAAGCGATGTGAATGAAAATGCTAAGAAACTTGAAGAAGAAAAGGAAAATTATCAAGATATGACAACTGTAAGTACAGATAGTGAAGTGTCAGTAGCAAATCAACTTGAAAAATATGAAATTGAAACATTGTGGGTAAGATTAGGTAATCATGCAACTTCTCAAGGTGTTGTAATGCAAATGGATGTATTACAAAGTAGTAGTGGAACATCAGGAACATATAATCTAAGATTTACAGCAACAGGAAGTTATATTTCAATCACAGATTTTATATCAGCAATTGAAAATGATAGTACTTTAGGATTTAAAATAGAAGAATTTAAAATGGTTCCATCAGGAAATACTTTACAAGCAACATTTGTATGTAAAGATATTGCTATAGAAGAAGTTACAGAAATAACACAAACTACAACAACTGATTCTACAAATGAAAATAACACAACTAATACAAATAGTACAAATAGTACTAATTCAACAAATACAAATAATACAAGCAATACAAATAGTGCCAGCAATATAATTAATGTAACTAATTAAAAAAGAAAGGAAGAAAAATATGGCAAAATCAATTTTAAAGGAAATAATTATTGTATTATTGCTATGTTTAGCTATTATATTGATTTTGGGAATATTGTTATATGAATATGTTCCTATTACTAAGACATTACCAAATCAAGTATCTTATACTACACCAGAAAATGTAAAACAAGAGTTACTTTCAAGTACTGATGTAGATGATAGCCAAGTAATAATGACATATGAAATTAGTGCTGATGATTTAGAGAATTATACTAAAATACAAGACTATGTACCTGGAAAAGCAAATCCATTCTCATCTTATGAGACAACAGAGGAAAGTACTACGAGTGCTAATACATCAACAACAACTTCAAGTACAAGTACAAATTCAACTTCTACAAATAGTAGTAATTCATCAAGCTCAAGTTCAAATACAACAGATACAAATAGTTCAAGTGGAGGATCTTTCTTCCAAGATACAGGAACTAAATAAAATAAGTTTTTAACATTATATCAAATAAGATATAATACAAAATAAACTAATTCCAAAGAAAAAAGGAGGGTAAAACAAATGAGAAATAATAAAGGTATTACTTTAATCGCTTTAGTTATAACTATCATAGTATTATTAATTCTTGCAGGTGTATCAATTGCAATGCTAACAGGAGAAAATGGAATACTTACTCAAGCAACAAAATCTGTAGATGCAACAGAACTTGCAGAAGCAAAAGAACGTGCTAGTTTAGACGTTAATGCATTAATAGCAGAATATTATGAGACAGTATATGTAAATAATGTTTCAACATACAGTAATGCACGAGACTATATAAATGCAAAAATACAAACAACAGATTATTACACATATTCAAATTATATAATAACATTAACAGCAGATACTAATGTTACAGGAACCATAGCAGAAAACGGTGGAATAACATGGTCAGATGAATAGTTAGAATGTAATTTCATAAAAAATTTATAGGAGGAATTTATAATGTTAAAAAATAATAAAGGTATAACATTAATTGCTTTAGTTATTACAATTATAGTTCTATTAATCTTAGCAGGTGTATCAATTGCAATGCTAACAGGAGAAAATGGAATACTTACTCAAGCAACAAAATCTGTAGATGCAACAGAACTTGCAGAAGCAAAAGAACGTGCTAGTTTAGACGTTAATGCATTAATAGCAGAATATTATGAGACAGTATATGTAAATAATGTTTCAACATACAGTAATGCACGAGACTATATAAATGCAAAAATAGAATCAAGCACAGATTATTACACATATAGTTCTACAACTCATACAATAACATTAAAAGCAGATACTAGTGTTACGGGAACTATAGCAGAAAGTGGCGGAATAACATGGTCAGATGAATAGATAGAATGTAATTTTATAAAATTTACAGGAGGAATCTACAATGTTAAAAAATAATAAAGGTATAACATTAATTCCTTTAGTTATTACAATTATAGTTCTATTAATTTTAGCAGGTGTATCAATTGCAATGCTAACAGGAGAAAATGGAATACTTGCTCAAGCAACAAAATCTGTAGATGCAACAGAACTTGCAGAAGCAAAAGAACGTGCTAGTTTAGATGTTAATGCTTTAATAGCAGAATATTATGAGACTGTATATGTAAACAATGTTTCAATATACGACTGTGCACGAGATTATATAGATGCAAAAATGGAAAAAGACACAGATTATTACACATATACTGCTACAAATCATACAATAACATTAAGAGCAGATACTAATGTTACAGGAGTTGTAGGAGAAAATGGCGGAATAACATGGTCAGATGAAAGTTAATAATTTACTTAAGAATAATTAATGAAAACAAATAAAAGCCATACGCACACTATGTGTGTATGGCTTGATTAATAAAAGGAAGAAATATGGAAGCATTTTTTTATATTATAATATTTATAATAGGTAGTTTATTTGGAAGTTTTTATACTCTTGCAGTATATAGAATACCAAAAAGACAAGATATAATTCGTACACATTCTTATTGTCCTAATTGTAATCATAAATTAGGTTTATTAGACTTGTTTCCAATATTTAGCTATATATTTTTGGGTGGAAAATGTAGATATTGCAAAGAAAAAATAAGATCAAAATATTTAATATTAGAAATATTATCAGGAATATTATTCGTAGTTATTGCATATTTTATGGGACTAAGTTTAGAAAAAATTAGTGTTATTAAAGTTGCAGAATATTGTTTTATAATACTTTATTTAACATATGTAATATTAATATGTGGAATAGACGAAGAAAATAGAAAAATGGACAAATATGTAAATATCTATGGAGTAGCAATATCAATTATGTATATGTCATATCTATGCATAGTAGAAGGAGCTAATATATATAGATATGGTATATATCTAATTTTATACATACTAATTTTACTATATGATACAATTACATTAAAAAGATTTGCTAAAAGTACTTATGTAGATGGAATATTATTAATGCTTGTTACTATGTGTGTATTTACAGGAGAATATGTAACTGCAAATGCAATAATAGTAACATTACTTGCAATAGCAATTTATATATTATTATATAAGTTAAAAAATAAAATGAAAAAAGGAGTAAAAGCAGATAGACAAATATCAGGTGAAATTAGTATAGGATTTTATTTAGGAGTAACAAATCTTATAATATTTGTATTAATACTAATTTATAATTACTATATTCTATAAAGGAGAATTGCATGAAAATACGTAATGAAAAAGGTTTTACAGGTATAGATATATCTATATCAGTTGTTATAATATTTATATTTGTATCAATAATAGCTATGTTAATATATCAAGTAAATAGTGAAGCAAAAGAAATATCTCTAAGAAGTGATGCAACATATCTTGCTATAAATGAAATAGAACAAGTAAAAAATAATGGAATTGAAGCATATACAGATATAAGCATAGCAAATGGTAATAGTGTTATATGTGAAAATGAAGAAATAGAAGGAACTCAAGGTTTTTATAGGACAATTACTATAATTGACTATACAGACTTAGAAGGAAATGAAGATAAAGTATCTAATATAGTAAAAAAAGCGACAGTAAGAATATCTTATATGTTCCAAGCAGAAGAACAATCAGTTGAATTAACAACAACACTTACAAAGGAGAGCTAATATGAAATCACAAAAAGGTATAACCTTAATTTCATTAACTATATATATCATTGTTATGATAGCTGTAATTGGAATAATTGCAGTTGTTACAGGGACGTTTATGGAAAGTCTAGAAGATGCGAATTTTTATAATGACCCAATAGCAGAATATACAGCATTTAATAGTTATTTTTCAGAAGAAGTAAATCATACAAACATAAAAATATTAGCATGTGAAGAAAATTACGTAATATTTGATAATGGTGTACAATACAGTTTTATAGAAGAAAATCAAGGAATATATAGAAACAAAGTAAAAATATGTTGGGATGTAGAAGAATGTACATTTTCACAATCAATAGAAAACGAAAAAACAGTAATAACAGTACATTTTGTTTCAGGAGGACAAGATAGAACAACAATTTATACATTAAAATAATAAAAGATAATTCATACTACAAAAGAAAGGAAGAAAGCTTATGGAAATGCGAAGAAGACAACCTATAGGTGTTGAATTAGTTAAAAGGGGAATTGTAACAGAGCAAGACATTGAAAGAGCACTTGAATACCAAAAACAATATCCAAGAAGAAAGATTGGAGACATATTATATATTTTAGATGTATGTGATTCACATAAGCTAATTGAGGCTATAGGTGATATTTTAGGAACAAAAGGGATTTTGTTAACAAATAGAAACATAAAACTAAAAGTAACAGATTATATATCACTAGATGTAGCAAAGAAAAATAAGGCAATTCCTTTTGAAGTTGAATCTGGAAAAGTAAAGGTATGTTTTGCAAACACTGTAAATGCAAGAGCTATGGAAACAATGCGTTTACTTATGTTAAATAAAGGTTTAGTAATGGAAAATTATATTACATTTGAACCAGATATTGATAGAATACTAAAATCATATGAGGGAACAGCAACAGAAAATTTAACAAATACAGGAAGAAATGATTCAATAACATCTTTAGTTGATAGTATAATAAAAACTGGTATGGAAAGAAGAGCAAGTGACATTCATATTGAACCTATGCAAAATAAAGTAAGAGTAAGATATAGAATAGATGGTGAGTTATTTACAGCAGCAAACATTGATAAATCAAAGCAAAATCAATTAATAGGAAGATTAAAAGCAATATCAAACATGCATCAAGAAAAACAAGAGTCACAAGATGGTAGAATTATAATGTATGATGATTATAATATACGTGTATCTTCACAACCAAATATTTATGGAGAAAAATTTGTTTTAAGATTATTAAAAAAAGACATAAATATAAGAAACATATTTGATTTAGGATTACCAGCAACAGAAAAAGAATTACAAAAAAGTATTAATAAGAGAAATAGTATAACAGTAGTGGCAGCTCCAACAGGAGAAGGAAAGACAACAAGTTTATATAGTATTATAGATTATTTAAATAAACCAGAGATAAACATAACAACAATTGAAGACCCAGTAGAAATACGTATTGAAGGTTTAAATCAAATAGAAATAGATCCAAGAGTAACTTTTGCTGAGTCATTAAGAACAGTATTAAGACAAGATCCAGACATTATTCTAGTTGGAGAAATTCGTGATAAGGAAACAGGAGAAATAGCAATACAAGCTGGACAAACAGGACATTATGTTTTAACAACAATACACACAATAGACAGTTTAGAAGTAATTACAAGACTAAGAAAAATGGGATTATCAGATTATGATATATCAAGTACACTAGCAACAGTAATATCACAAAGACTAGTAAGAAAATTATGCCCTAATTGTAAGAAAGCAAGAAAATTCAATAATGAAGAGAAAAAAATAATTGAATCAATTGGAAAAAAATATGAAGTTGAACTTAGTACTTCAGGGATAACTTATGATGCCATAGGATGTAAGCATTGTAACAATACAGGATATTATGATAGAATGGCTATATTTGAAATATTAAATATAACAGATGAGATAAAAACAGAAATAATGAATGGAGAATCAAGCATACAAATAAGACAAGAAGCAATAAAACAAGGATATAAACCATTAATTGTAGATGGAATAAAAAAAGTAATTGACGGACATACAACTATTGAAGAATTAAATAAGAAATTATTATTTATTTAATCACAAAGGAGGAGATAAGTATTATGAATTTAGATAAAGTATTAGATGAGGCAATACGTCTTGATGCTTCTGATGTCCATTTGATACCAGGAAATAAGCCCATGCTAAGAGTTGCAAGGGATTTAATACCTGTTCAAGGTAGTAAAATATTAATACCAGAAGATATGTTTGAAATATATGATTATCTAGTAAAAGGAAATATTGATAAAGATGAAGTATTTGTTGCAACAAGAAAGTTAGATATGTCATATGTATATAAAGATACGCGTCTAAGAGTTAATATATCTTTAACAGATGAGATTCCAATTGCTACAATGAGATTAATAAAAAATGAATTACCAAGTTATGAATCACTTGGTGTTCCAGATATAGTAAGAAGAATGACTTATCAACCACAAGGATTAATATTAGTTACAGGTAAGACAAATTCTGGTAAAACAACTACATTAAATGCTTTAGTAAACTATATTAATGAAAACCAAAATAAAAAGATTTTAACATTAGAAAATCCTATAGAATATAAACATCATTCTAAAAAGTCATTAATAGTACAGAAAGAAGTTGGAAAAGGAAGAGATATCTTAACATTTAGTGATGGTGTTAAAAATTCGTTAAGAGAAGACTGTGATATCTTAGTAATAGGTGAGATACGTGATAAAACGACAATGGAAGCAGCAATCGAAATGGCAGAATCAGGACACTTAGTAATAGGAACACTTCACACAAAGTCTTGTGCTGAAACAATAGATAGAATGATAAATTTCTATGAAGTAAGAGATCAAGCAAGTATTAAATACCTATTATCAGCATTATTAAAGTTAGTTGTATCTCAAAGATTATTAAAAGGAACAGATGGTAAGTTAGTACTTGTTCCAGAAGTAATGGTAGTAGATAATATAATTTCAGGTATTATTCGTAAGGAGAAATTAAGTGTATCAGAAATAGAAGATGCAATACAAAGTAACTTAGAAAAAGGAAGTATAGGATTAATAAATTCTTTAGCAGAATTATTTGTTGAAGATAAAATAACTCTACAACAAGCAAAAGCACAAATAGAAGAAAAGAACATAGAAACATTAAATAGAACAATTATGCAATTAAAAATTAAGAAAGGAAAATAAACTAAAGGAGGAGAAAGCTCATGCCAACATATATGTATAAGGCAATGACAAGGACAGGAGTAGTTGTAAAAAATAAGGTAGAAGCAACAAGTAAACAAAATCTTATAAAATCTCTAAAAAGCAATAACTTGCTTCCAATATCTATTGAGCAGATGGCATATAGATCAAAAAATGCTCCAAAGAAGCAAAAAAGAAATGTAACTGACATTCAAGAGATTATGAAGAACGTAAATACGACTAAACTTGTAGGAGACAAGAAAAAAACATTATCAGCAAAAGAAAAAATAAATCTATATTTTGCAAGAACTGAGAAAATAACACAAAGAGACATAGTTGTATTTACTCAAAACTTTTACCTATTAAAAAAGGCTAATTTTAATAATATACATGCATTGAATACAATTATAGAAAGCACAGAGAACCTATCTTTTAGAGGTGTATTAGAAGATATATTAGCTGGTGTAGAAGCTGGAGAAAATATGTATACAACAATGGAATATTATTCTAATATATTTCCATACATTTATATTAACATGATAAAAGTTGGAGAATTATCTGGATCTCTTACAAATTCTCTAGAACAAGCAGTAAAATATTTAGATGAAACAGAAAGTTTGAATAGAAAATTAAGGGCTATATTAATACCAAATATTATCCAATTTGTTCTATTAATTGTAATGCTTATTGTAGGAACTTTATTCGCAATACCAGCAATTCAAAGTGTATTTGATTCAGTTGGAACTGAGGAATCATTACCAGCAATAACATTATGGTTTGCGAACTTTGTAGATAAAGCAGTACAGTATTGGTATATACCAACATTAATTTTGCTAGTTATTGTTGCTGCAGTAGTTTCATATGTTCATACTCCAAAAGGAAAATATAATTTCCATTATTTTAAATATAAAGCACCAATATTTGGAGAATTGATATTTGCACTAGACTTTTCAAGATTTTTAAGAGCAATGTTATTGAATTTAAAAAATGGTATGAGAATTCAAGAATCTATAGAAGTTAGTAAAAATGTTGTTAAAAACTTGGTAATGTTATCAATAATTGAAACATCTATAAATAATATATTAATAGGTGAATCATGGATAGAGCCTTTTGAAAAATCAGGATTGGCAAAACCAATGATTACAGAAATGCTTAAAATAGGGATGCAAACAGACTTATCAGAAATGATGGAAAAATTGGTAGAATATATGCAAATAGATATAGATAATATTATGAATAAAATTATGAAAGCCCTACCACAAGTAGTTTATGCTATTGTAGGTGTAGTATTAATTTTCTTCGTAATAGTTGTATTAGTACCTTGTGTACAAGTTTATATGGGTAACTTCTTATTCTCAGCTTATGGAGTATAAGGAAAAAGGGAAAAGAAGAAAATTCTTTTCCTTTTTTAGAACATAAATAAATATAAATTTAAAAAGGAAAAAGAGGAAATTATATGAAAATAGGAATAGATTTAGGTGGAAGTCATATTGCAATAGGAGTAGTAGACAAAAATGGAAAGATTTTAGAAAAAGTTGAAAAAAAACTAAAAGGAATAGTAAATAAAGAAGTAAGAAAAACGATAAGAGAGACTATAACTGAAAATGTAGATAAATTTTCAAAAGAGTATAAAATTACAGAAGTAGGAATAGCTATTCCAGGAACTGTAACAAAAGACGAAGTAATAAAATCTGTAAACTTGGGATTAAAAAATTATAAAATAATAGAAGAATTAGAAAAAAATATAGAAATACCAATAAAAATTAGAAATGATGCAAAATGTGCAGCAATAGCAGAAAGTACATATGGTTCATTAAAAAAATATAATAGAATATTGTTTTTAACTTTAGGAACTGGAATAGGTGGAGCTGTAATAATAAATAATAAATTATTAGATACAGGAGATTTACCTGGTTGTGAAATAGGACATATTATAATTGAAAAAGAAGGCATAGAATGTAATTGTGGAAAAAAAGGTTGCTTTGAAAAATATGCATCAATGAAAGCATTTAAAAATAATTTAAGAAAAGCCTTAGAATTTGATGAAACAGTAAATGGAAAAGAACTACTTTCAATTATGAAAAATACAGTAAAAGGAGATAAAAATTACAAAAAAATCGAAAAAGTAAAAAAAGAATTTATAAAAAATTTATCAATAGGAATATCTAATTTAGTAAATATTTTTGAGCCAGAAGCAATTGGAATAGGTGGAAGTTTTGTTTATTTTGAAGAAGTATTACTAAAAGATTTAAAAGAGGAATTGCTTTCTGAAAATTTACTATTTAATCCTAGAAAAGAAATAAACATACAAACGGCAGTACTTGGAAATGAAGCGGGAATAATAGGAGCGGTTTTATAAAAAGTAATAAATAAGACATGGGAAATTATTTCCATGTCTATTTAAATTTTAATTTTAACAATTAGGGATTCTAATTATATCACCCGCATAAATCAAATTAGGATTAGAAATATTATTCAGTGTAGCAATTTCATTAACAGTAGTGTTATATCTAGAAGCAAGTTCGCTTAAAGTATCTCCTCTTACAATAGTATATAAAATTTTTCCACATTCATTACCTAAACTTGAGATATTTTCGGAAATAATAATTCTTTGTCCAGGATAGATTAAGTTAGGATTGCTTATATTATTAATAGCAACTAAATTAGAAACAGTAGTATTATAATCTCTTGCGATTTTACTCAAAGTATCTCCACTAACTACAATATAAACTGTTGATGAAGTAGAGTCATTATTAGTAGATGAAGAATTAACATTTATAGTAATTTGTTCACCAGGATAAATTAAGTTTGGATTGGTAATAGAAGAATTTAATGCAACAATACTACTTACAGTTGTTCCATAATTTCTTGCGATTTTACTTAAAGTATCTCCAGATTGTACAGTATAAACAATAGTATCACTTTCTGTTGATTGTTCTGAAGTTGTTGGAGTTTCAGACTCTGGAATAGGTGAAGTACTAGAAAGTAGTACACCATCAGTAAAGTAGTCTCTATCTACATTACCAGAAATTCCTGAAACTCTTCCTGTACTTGTATATTGCCAACCAACCCAAGTGTCCCATTTACCATTATCTCCAGGCTCGCTTACACCATAATTTGCAACCCAAAGAGGATATATTGATAAAGTGCTACTAAATATAGTTCTTGCAGAATAACTATTACTATAAATTAATACTTCTTTGTTAGTAGCACTTTGCAGAGTTTCTAAGAATACTCTTGAAATTTCATTTATTTCATTAACAGATAAACTTCCAAAAGATTCAAAATCCATTGCTAGTCTACAATCAGGTTCTTTTCCACTAATTACACTAGCAAAGAAATTTGCTTGTTCTCGTGCTTGTTCTACAGTTCTTGCAGTTACATAATGATAAAAGCCTACTTTTAAACCATTTGCTTTAGCATTTTGATAGTTTTGTTCAAAATAAGGGTCAATATAACTTTGACCTTCACTGGCTTTTATATAAACAATTTCTATACCTGAATTTTTAACTTCTGCAAAATCTATATTTCCCTGCCATGAACTAACATCTATTCCTTGATATATAGTAGAACTAGAAGGCCCAAAGGCAAAAATCGGAGTAGATACTGATAAGATAAAAAACAATACTAGAAAAACACTTATAATATTTTTTAAATATTTATCTTTATAATTAATTTTTTTACGCATAATGAAACCTCCTTTCCAGGGAATAGTCCCTCTTTACATAATATGCGAATGTCTTTTAGTAAGTTTTACGGAAATCGAAAAAATTGAAAAAATTGTCAAAATGCTTGAAATTTATAAAAATCTTTGATATAATATTTATCGTGATTAAACACGCTTATAGCAGTTTTGCGGGAAGTGCCTAGTTTTCAGGTCCTAAGAAACGAAACTTAAGCGGAAGAATAACAAAAAGGGAGGAATTAAAAATGGCAGTAGTTGCAATGAAACAATTACTAGAAGCAGGTGTTCATTTTGGACATCAAAC
>CAZQTH010000005.1:0-49001 GCA_964596175.1 uncultured Clostridium sp.
GTATTAGGTGAGAAAATAGAAGTAACTATTCCAGGGAGAGAAAAGCGGCTTTTGGCTAAAATAAAAAGATTATTTAAAAAACAATAAATGTTGGGGGTAAGTAGGAATCATGTTTGAAAACATAACAAAATTTTTTAAAAACTGGAAAAAGAAAGAAAATAAAGGAGATAATAACTCAAGAGAAACAGCAAAGGAAAGACTACATTTAGTTTTAATGCAAGACAGAGCAAATGTTTCAGCAGATTTCTTAGAATTAATGAAACAAGAGATTATAGAAGTAATTAAGAAATACATAGATGTAGATGAAAGTGCAATAGATGTAAGATTAACAAATAAAGAAAACAGTGATGGAACAAATGGAGCACCAGCTTTATATGCAAATATTCCGATATTAAATATAAAGAATGAAGCAAGAAAACTAGATGCTAAAAAAGAAAATGAGAAGAAAGAAGAAACTACTAAAGAGGTTAAAAATAAAAAAGAGGAACAAGAAAAAACAATAGAAAGTGAAGAAAAGAAAGAAGAAGAGGCAGAAGAAAAAGTAGAACAAGCAGAAATAATAATAGAAGAAGCAAAAGCAGAAAAAGAAGAGCATAAAGCAGAAAATGAAGACAAAGAAGATAAAGAAGAATCTAATAAAAAAGAAAATAAAAAAAATATTGACAATAAAGTAGAAACAAAAGAGAAAGTTAAATCAGAAAATAAATAAGAAAAAGAGTGGTTTAATGAGAAAAAGAGAGTTAAAAAATGTAGAATGGACAATATTAATAATTTCAATTATCCTTTGTATTATTGGATTAGTTGCATTATATTCAGCAACTGAAAGTACAGATCATTCAGACTTTAATAGGCAATGTATATGGTTAGTTGCAAGTATAATAATAATGATAGGTGTAATTATGATAGACTATGAAACATTGGTGAAAATTTCACCAGTGTTTTATGGGTTATTTATTATTTTATTAATAGGAGTATTGTTTACATCAGAAATTAATGGAGCAACAAGTTGGTTTGATATAGGATTTTTCTCTTTACAACCAGGGGAATTTGCAAAAATATTTGTTATATTATTTTTAGCTTTAGCAATAAATAGAATACAAGATAGAGGAAAAGAAGAAATAAATAGACCAACTAGATTGTTAATATTACTTGCAATTTTAGGAGTACCGGTATTATTAATAATAGAACAACCAGATTATGGAACAGCAGCAGCATACATAGTGGCAGCAGCATTAATGCTAATATCAGCAGGGATAGATAAAAAATATATTATAGGAACAATTATATTAGTAGTTGTATCAATACCAATTTTATATAATTTTGTTTTACCTGAACATGCAAAACAAAGAATAGATATATTCTTAAATCCAGAATCAGACCCAAGAGGTGCAGGTTATAATATTATTCAGTCGAAATTAGCAATTGGAGCCGGTGGACTAACAGGAATGGGATTATTAAAAGGAAATCAAACGCAACTAGGTTACTTATATCCAAAAAATACAGACTTTATATTTTCGGTTATTGGTGAAGAGATGGGATTTATAGTTGCTGGAACAGTAATTATATTGTATGTATTATTAATAACGAAGAGTTTATATGTTGCAAAAACAGCAAAAGATGAAGTAGGTTCATTAATTGCAACAGGAATAACAGGAGTATTTTTATTCCATGTTGTAGAAAATATTGGAATGGTAATGGGATTATTACCAATAACAGGTGTACCACTTCCATTTATAAGTTATGGAGGAAGTTCATTAATTACAAACTTTATATTAATTGGAATATTATTAAACATTAGTAGTAAGAGACAAAAAACAATATTTGTTAAATAATGTCACATTAGGAATACATCATGTTAAATTTTTATAAAGGAGAAAAAGATGTATATACATCCATTAAAAATAGGAAATGTAGAATTAGAAAATAATTTAATACTAGCTCCTATGGCAGGTATTACAAACCTGCCTTTTCGTATTATTTGTAAAGAAATTGGTGGACCGGGTATGGTATGTACAGAAATGGCAAGTTCAAGAGCGATGTTCCATAATGATGAAAAAACAAAAAGATTATTTAATACTAAAGGAGAAAAAAGACCAATAAGTTTTCAAATATTTGGGAGTGATGAAGAAACTTTAGAATATGCTGCAAAATATATGAGTGATTTTGCTGATATAATAGATATAAACATGGGATGTCCTGCTCCTAAAGTTGTAAAAAATGGTGATGGAAGTAAGTTATTATTAGATTTAGAAAAAGCGAAAAGTATAATGGAAACAGTAGTAAAGGCAGCTAAAGTACCTGTAACTATAAAAATTAGAAAAGGATGGGATAAAGAGCATATTTTTGCAGTAGAAATTGCAAAAATTGCAGAAGAAGTTGGGATTTCTTCAATTACAGTACATGGAAGAACAAGAAGTGAATTTTATTCAGGAAAAGCAGATTGGAATATTATAAAAAAAGTAAAAGAATCAGTTAATATACCTGTAATAGGTAATGGAGATGTTGTAGATGAAGAGTCTGCATATAAAATGTTTGAAAGAACAAATGTAGATGGAATAATGATAGGAAGAGGAAGTTTTGGAAATCCTTGGATATTTAAAAATATAAAACATTATTTAGAGACAGGAGAAAAATTATCACCACCATCTAATGAAGAAAAATTGAAAACTATAAAAAAACATATAGAACTAGCAGTAGAAGAAAAAGGAGAGGAAGTTGCTGTAAAAGAGCTTAGAAAGCACATTTCTTGGTACACTAAAAATCTAAAAAATTCTAGTGAATTTAGAAATCAAGTAAACAAAATAGAGAGTAAGGAAAAACTTATAAAAACTTTAGAAGAATATTTTAGAACCTTATAGAATAAAAATGTAGTGGATTAAACTATCCATTACTTTTTTATTTTAAAGGGGGAGTTTTTTTGAAAAATAAAAAGAAAAAATACGTAATTATCTGTTTTATTGTCTCTTTGATAATATTAGTTTTTTTATTTTGTTATTTTTATATGGTTAAAAATTTAAAAATTGGAAATAATAGAACTAGTCAAGAAATGGTAGATAATATTTTAAACATGAAAACTTATGAAGCTTTAATAGAAGTAGAAGTTCAAAGTAATAAAAATCAAAATAAATATGTCATAAAACAAGTATATAATGGTGAAAATGATAATTATCAAGAAGTACTAGAACCAACCAACATTAAAGGGATAAAAATAACAAAATCAAATGGTGAATTAAAATTAGAAAATACTAATTTGAATTTAGTATCTATTTTTGAGGATTATCAATATTTATCAGAAAACCATTTGGATTTAGATAGTTTTATAAAAGATTATAAGGAAAATGAAAATTCAAAATATAGTGAAAGTCAAGATGAAATAATAATGGAAACTTTAAGTAAAACTAATTCTAAAATAGAGAAAAAATTATACATAGATAAAGAAACGGGAGAACCAACAAAATTAGAAATAAATGATAATAACAAAAAAACAGCTGTTTACATATTATATAGAGAGGTAACTGTAAATAGCTAAAAGCTATTTCTTGCTTCTAAAGTAAAATAAAGACCATACTTGACAATCTAGTAATATTAGGAGTGAAGAATATGCAAATAAGAAGAGGCGATATGTTTTATGCAGATTTAAGTCCTGTAGTTGGTTCAGAACAAGGAGGGATTAGACCTGTATTGATTATTCAAAATGACCTAGGAAACAAGTATAGTCCAACAGTCATTGCAGCTGCAATAACGTCTCAAACTAGTAAAACAAAACTGCCAACACATATAGAAATAGATTCTTCTTCATGTGGATTAAAAAGTAACTCTGTAGTTTTAGCAGAACAGATAAGAACAATTGATAAAAGTAGACTAAAAGAAAGAATAGGTCATATTGATGACGAAAATATTATTAATAAAGTAAATAATGCTTTAGGTGTGAGTTTCGGACTAGATGAATAAAAGAAGGTTCCTTTTTTGGGAACCTTTATACTTTTAATCTTTTTATTACTTTTATTTCGTTATATAGATTTTCAATAATAGCTTTTCTGGTTTCATAAGCTTTTTTGTATTCTTCATAAGTAGATTTGAAATTTTCTGGAGTTTCATTATCTTTTAGAAGCATTTTCATGCCTTCCAAATAATAGTTTTTATCTTTTTCTTTTTTTGCTTTATCCATAGCTATTTGGTATCTTTCTACTTGTTTTAATCTTTTTAATTCTTCTTTTAGTTCGGTTACATAACTTTGAGTAAGAAAAATCTCATATTCGATATCTTCGATAACAACTTTTAATAATTTACGAACAATTAAAGGATTATTTTTTCCAAGTTTTGCATTTTCAGTCACAACAGATAAGGCAACAGATTTTTGTATTTGTTCATGAGGTTTAGTATTTTCAATTAAAATTCTTAGAGTATCTGAAATACCAACATGTGACTTATATTGTCTTTTACTAACAATTGCATCGTATTCATCAGCAACACGTATAATTTGTGCCTCATATGGAATCTTTTTTTTAGTTAAACCTCTTGGATAACCACTACCATCTAAAGCTTCATGATGACAATAAGGACCTGCTGCATAAGGTCTTAACTTTGGATCATCCATACACATTTTATATCCAATATTAGTATGAGTTTTCATCACTTCATATTCCTCGTCTGTGAGCTTACCAGGTTTTTGTAAAATTGCAGGTGGAATAAATTGTTTTCCTATATCATGAAGATATCCACAAATAGTACAATATTCCGTAAAACTTTTACTAAGGTGTAAATGCTCACATATTCTACACGTTAAATCACCAACGTTTTCACAGTGTTTTCTTGTAAAAACATCTAGTCTATCGAGCATATTAAGTTGATATCTCATTGATTGGTCTAAATTATAAGATTTTATACTTGTTCTATCATAAAAATCAAAAGTTTCTTTATACATAATTTTATCTCCTGTAAATAAACTAACATTATAATATCATTAATATTTCCAAAAAACAATAAAAGATACAAATAAAAATAATTTTATTAGAAAATAAAAGGTTAAAACATTGATATTAAGCATAAATTATGGTATTATATAAACGTTAAAAAAGAAAAAAGAAGGAGAAAAAAATGTATAGAACAAAAACATGTGGAGAATTAAATTTAAGCAATGTAAATGAAGAAGTGGAACTAGCAGGTTGGATACAAAAAATAAGAAATTTAGGTGGAATGGTATTTATAGACCTAAGAGATGAAACAGGAATAACACAAATAGTAGTAAATGATGAAAAACTAGAAGAACAGATAAAAAGCTATTCTACAGAAAGTTGTATTCACATTGTGGGACAAGTTGTGGAAAGAAGTAGTAAAAATCTTAAGATTCCAACAGGAGAAATAGAGGTTGTTGCAAAAAAAATAGAAATGCTTGGAAAATGTAAAAATGTACTTCCGTTTGAAATAAATACAGACCAAGAAGTAAGAGAGGATTTAAGATTAGAATATAGATTTTTAGATTTAAGAAATGAAAAATTACATAACAATATTTTACTTCGTTCAAAAATAATGAAAACATTAAGAGACAAAATGGATGAACTAGGATTTACAGAAATACAAACACCAATTTTGGCAAACTCATCACCAGAAGGAGCAAGAGACTATTTAGTACCAAGTAGATTAAATCCAGGAGAATTTTATGCACTTCCACAAGCACCACAACAATTTAAACAACTTCTAATGCTTGCAGGATTTAATAAATATTATCAAATAGCACCATGTTTTAGAGATGAAGATCCAAGAGCAGATAGAGCACCAGGAGAGTTTTATCAATTAGACTTTGAGATGAGCTTTGCTGAACAAGAAGATGTATTTAAAGTAATAGAAAAAGTTATGTCATATACATTTAAGAAATTTACTAATTGGAAGGTAGATGAGGGGTCATTTATACGTATTCCATATAAAGAAGCTATGGAAAAATACGGAATAGACAAACCAGATTTAAGAAACCCTCTTATAATTCAAGATGTAACGAAAATATTTGAAAAATCAGAATTTAAAGCATTTGAAGGAAAAACAGTAAAGGCAATTATTGTGCCAGATGGAGCTAAACAAGGAAGAAAATTCTTTGATAAAATGACTGACTTTGCAAAAACAGAAGAAGTAGGAGCAAAAGGATTAGCTTGGATAAAATTAGATGAAGAAGGAAATCCTCAAGGTGGAATTTCAAAATTTATAACAGAGGAAATGAAAAAAATTCTAGAAAAAGAATATGGATTAAAAAATGGTGATAGTGTATTTTTTATAGGTGATGAATTAAAACAAGCACAAAAAATAGCAGGGCTTATTAGAATAGAACTTGGAAATAGATTAGATTTATTAGAAAAAAATGTATATAGATTTTGTTTTATAGTAGATTTTCCAATGTATGAACTATCAGATGAAGGAACAATAGACTTTAGTCATAATCCATTCTCAATGCCACAAGGTGGATTAGAAGCACTAGAGGAAAAAGAACCATTAGATGTTTTAGCATATCAGTATGACTTAGTATGTAATGGATATGAAATGGCATCAGGAGCAGTTAGAAATCATAATCCAGAAATAATGGTAAAAGCATTTGAAATTGCAGGATATAGCGAAGAAGAAGTAAAAAATAGATTTGGAGCATTATATAAGGCATTTCAATATGGTGCACCACCACACGTAGGAGCAGCAGTAGGATTTGATAGAATGGTAATGTTAATTGCAAATTCTCAAAATATAAGAGAAATAATAGCATTTCCTAAAAATAAGAGAGCAAGAGATTTGCTTATGCAAGCACCTTCTATTGTAGAAGAAAAACAACTAAAAGATGTTCATATAAAATTAGATTTAAAAAAAACATAAAAGGAGAAACTTATGAAAAATTATAAAATGAAAATTACGGTGTTTTTATGTGGAGCACTTGGTATGGTGTTAGAATTAGTTGCAGCAAGAATTCTTTCACCATATGTAGGAAGTTCAAATTTAATTTGGACAACTATTATAGGGATAATGCTAACTAGTATGAGTATAGGATATTGGATAGGAGGAAAAATTGCAGATAAAAAACCTGATATAAATATATTATCATTGTTTATATTAATAGGAGCATTTTTTACTAGTTTAATACCTATTTTAGAAGCAATATTAATACAGCCACTATCAGAATTAACAGATGAATTAGTATTTGTTGCATTAGTATGTTCTACAATAGTATTTGGAACACCTAGTTTTATATTAGCTACAGTATCACCATTTGCAGTAAAATTGGAAGATAAAACACATGAAGATATAGGAAAAACATCAGGAAAGATTTCTTCATTATCAACAATAGGTAGTATAGTAGGTACATTTGTTGCAGGATTTTTATTAATACCAAATTTAGGTGTTAGAGTATTAATATTAATAATAACAATAGTTTTATTTATATTATCATTTGTGATGTTTGATAAAAAAAATAAAAAATATTGTGCTTGCATGGTTATTTGTTTAGCTGTATTGCTTGGATTAAATTACTATGGAAAAGTTGTTTTTGAAAAAAATAATCCAGATATAATAGTAGATGTTGACTCTGAATATAGTAGAATATGGATTAAAGAAATAACTGTTGGTGAGACAGATTATAAAATTATGCAAGTAGACACCGGTTTAGAATCATATATAAATCAAACTACAAATGAAATGGGGGCTGCGTATTTATATTATTATGATTTATTTGATTATTATAACAAAGATGCAAATTCTACTTTAATGATAGGAGGAGCAGCATATACATATCCAACTTATTATTTAAACAAGTATGAAGATAAAACGATAGATGTAGTAGAAATAGATGAAAAAATGACAGAACTTGCAATAATGGAATTTGGATTGGATGTTGATAATTCAAGACTTACAATATATCATCAAGACGGAAGAAGTTTTTTAAATAGTACAGAAAATAAATATGACACAATTTTGATAGATGCATTTAAAGGAGTAAACGTACCTTTTGAATTAACAACATATGAAGCATTACAAAAAGCCAAAAATGCTCTAAACGATAATGGAATGGTAATTACAAATATAATATCTAGTTTAGAAGGAGAAGATGAAGATTTTATTAAATATGAATATGCAACATATAATGCAGTATTTGAAGAAGTAAAATTGTTTAGAGTAAAAGATGTTGAAGATACAGATAAACAGAATCTAATATTAATAGGATTTAAAAATAGTGAAAATATTGATGAAGAAAAATATGCAGAATATGAAAATTTATTATCAATGGAAATAACAGATTTTACGTCTGATAGAGAAATTGTTACAGATCATTATGCACCAATTGGTGATTAAAAGGAGTAATAAATGAAAGTTTTATTAGGAATGAGTGGAGGAGTAGATAGTTCAGTATCAGCTAGTCTTTTAAAAAAACAAGGATACGATGTAATAGGTTGTACAATGATACTTTATGGTGAAGAAGGAAAAGCTGTAGAAGATGCAAAAAAAGTATGTGAAACCTTAGGAATACCTCATTATACTTTTGATTTTAAAAAAGAGTTTAATTGTTATGTTATACAAAAATTTATAGAAGAATATAAAATAGCAAGAACTCCAAATCCATGTGTTGAATGTAATAAAAGAATAAAATTTGGAATATTTTTTGAAAAAGCAAAAGAATTGGGCTGCGATTATATAGCAACAGGACATTATGCAAAAACAGAATTTTCTAAAAAATATAGTCAATATGTATTAAGAAAGTCAGAAGAAGAAAGAAAAGATCAAACATATTTCTTATATAATATTCCAAAAGAAGAATTGAAACATATAATATTTCCACTTCAAGAATATAAGAATAAAGAGGAAACAAGAAAACTAGCAGAAAAAGAAGGATTAGAAGTTGCACATAAGAAAGATAGTCAAGAAATATGTTTTATAAAAGATAATGATTATAAAAAATTTCTTTTAGAACATATGGAAGAAAATCCAAAAGAAGGAAATATTAAATTGAAAACAGGTGAGATTCTTGGAAAACATAAAGGTCTTATAAATTATACAGTAGGGCAAAGGAAAGGTTTAGGTATTTCTTATTCTTATCCACTTTATGTAATTGATTTAGATTATAAAAATAATGAAGTAATATTAGGTAAAGAGGAAGATTTATATAGTAATAAATTATTTGCAAAAGATTTAAATTTTCAAGTAGAATTAGAAGATGAATTTGAATGTTTTGCGAAAATTCGATATAGGTCAAAAGAGGCAAAAGCTATTGTGAAAAAAACTGAAGATAGAGCAGAAGTAGAATTTATAGAACCACAAAGAGCGATTACAAAAGGACAGTCAGTAGTTTTTTATGATGAAGAAGGAATTGTTTTAGGTGGGGGAGTAATTACATAATACAAATTTTATAAAAAAACTTGTATAAACTTATATTTTGTGATATAAATATACTATAAAAATAAAGCTAAGTTTGGAAAGGCGGTATTTTTGTGGAAGAAGAATTAATGAAAGATGCAAAAACCATCTTAATTGTTGATGATGAGCAACCAATCAGAGAAATATTGGTGTATAATTTAAAAAAGGAAGGATATAATACTATAGAAGCAAGTGACGGAATAACAGCTATAGATATGGCATTAGAACAAAAACCAGATTTGATTTTATTAGATATAATGCTTCCTAAAATGGATGGATTATCAGTATGTAAAAGAATAAAAAATTCATTAAATGTCCCAATTATAATGTTAACAGCAAAAGATGGTGAAATAGATAAAATATTAGGTTTAGAACTTGGAGCTGATGATTATATTACAAAACCATTTAGTGTAAGAGAATTAGTTGCAAGAGTAAAGGCAAATTTGAGAAAAGTAGAAGTTGTTTCAAATGTACAAGTAACCAATAAAGACAATAAGAAAAAAGAAAGTAAAATCGTTGTTGGTGATTTGGTATTAGATTTAGATAAATTTGAAGTAAAAGTAAGAGGAGAAATAATAGATTTAACATTAAGGGAATTTGAAGTGCTTAAATTTTTAGCTTCTCAACCGGAACAAGTTGTGACAAGAGAAACACTACTTGAAAAAGTATGGGGTTATGAATATTATGGAGATATAAGAACTGTTGATGTTACAGTAAGAAGAATTAGAGAAAAAATAGAAAAAGATACATCAACACCAAAGATATTAATAACAAAAAGAGGCGTAGGTTACTATATTGCTTCCAAATAGAATAAATATAATAATAAAAGAGTTTATTGTAAAACAAATTAATACAAATAAACTCTTTTTCTTGATTTAAAATAGAAAATATGATTAAATATGTAAAAAAGGGATAAAGGAATTTTAATTATGGAAAGAACTAAAACAAGAAAAATAATGGTTGGTAATGTTAGAATAGGTGGACAAAATAAGGTTGTTATACAATCAATGTGTAATACTACAACAAAAGATGTTGAAAAGACAGTAGAGCAAATATTAAAATTAGAAGTAGCAGGATGTGAGATTATAAGAGTTGCGTGTTTAGATATGGAAGATGCAAAAGCAATAAGAAAAATAAAGGAAAAAATACATATCCCAATAGTTGCAGATATACATTATGATTATAGAATAGCATTAGAAGCAATAGAATCTGGAGTTGATAAAGTACGTATAAATCCTGGGAATATTGGTTCTAAAGATAGAGTTAAAGCTGTTGTAGATAAATGTAAAGAAAAAAAGATTCCTATTAGAATAGGAGTAAATGCGGGATCTTTAGAAAAAGATTTATTAGAAAAATATGGAAAACCAACGGCTACAGCAATGGTTGAAAGTGCAAAAAGACATATTGATATATTGGAAGAATTGGACTTTCATGATTATGTTTTATCACTTAAAGCAAGTAATTTGGATTTATGTATTGCAGCATATGAAGAGGCATCAAAAGAATTTGATTGTCCACTTCATTTAGGAATAACAGAAAGTGGAACAGAGTTTAGTGGTACAGTAAAATCTAGTATAGGTTTAGGGTATATGTTAAGAAAAGGAATAGGAGATACAATGAGAGTGTCTTTGTCTGATGATCCTGTAAAAGAAATTAAAGTTGCAAAAGAAATTTTAAAAGATTGTAATTTGTACAAAAAGTCACCAACATTGATAGCTTGTCCTACTTGTGGAAGGACACAAATAGATTTAATTCCTATTGCAAAAAAAGTAGAAGAATTTTTACAGACAATAGAAGCAGATATATCTGTTGCTGTAATGGGATGTAGTGTTAATGGACCTGGAGAAGCAAGAGAAGCAGATATAGGAATTGCAGGGGGAGTTAAAGAAGGGCTACTTTTTAAAAAAGGAGAGATTATTAAAAAGGTAAAACAAGAGAATATTGTAGATGTACTAAAAGAAGAAATTTTAGAAATGATAAAATAGAGATTTTCGAGAGGTATAATGTATGGAAATAATATTAGGAGAGACTGCTGGTTTTTGTTATGGCGTAAAAAGAGCAGTTGATGGAGCAAAAAATGAATTAAAAAAAGCTAAGGGAAAAACAGTTTATTGTCTGGGAGAAATTGTACATAATAAAAGAGTAATAAAGCAATTAGAAGAAAAAGGAGCAATTTTTATAGATGATATTAAAGAGGCTAAAAGAGAGACAATAATTAGAGCACATGGTATAGAAAAGGAAATATATAAATTAGCAAAGGAAATAAAAATAGAAATTAAAGATTTTACGTGCCCTTATGTGCTTAAGATACATAAAATTGCAGAAGAATATGCAAAGAGGGGTTATTATATATTTTTATGTGGAAGTAAGGAACACCCGGAGAATATAGGGACTTTAAGCTATTGTGGAAATAATGTATCTGTAATAGAGACAGAAAATGATGTTCCAAATGCAATAAATTTATTAAAAAAAAGTAAGATTAAAAAATTATTAGTGATTTTACAAACAACATATAGTGTTGAGAGGTTTAGAAAAGTAGAGGAATTAATAAGAGAAAATATTCCTCAAGATATAAAACTGGTAATAAAAAATACAATTTGTAAGGCAACAGAATTAAGACAAAAAGAAACAGAGGAAATCGCTAAAAAAGTAGATTATATGATTATAATAGGCGGAGCAAATAGTTCTAATACAAAAAAATTATATGAGATAGGTAAAAGGAATTGTAAAAATTGTGTATGTGTTGAAACAGTGAATGATTTAGACTTAAATGAAATAAATCAACATGAAAAAATAGGAATTATGGCTGGAGCATCAACTCCACAAGATTTGATTGAAGAAGTTGTAAATATATTAAAATAAAACTGGAAAATTTCCAGTTTTTTAATTTATTGTAGTACTAGTTGCACCGGTACCAACAACATCTTCTTGAAGAGATCTCCATGTATTACATCCTATTATTCCATCTGCCGAAAGTCCTTTAGAACGTTGATAACTAATTACAGCACTTTGGGTTGCTGAACCAAATATACCATCTAATCCGTTTGTATTATATCCTAATGTATTTAAATCATCTTGAGCAATTAGAACATAATTGCTTAAACTTCCTCTCCTCAAGGTAGGATATCCACCTGAAGAACAGGAAGGTGTACCAAAGCGTTTATCAAAATGTACCCACGTTGGAGTTAGAGATATTGGTTCAACATATGTCCATACACCGGAATTATTTGCAGAATTCCACAGTGTAGATCTTCTTGAAGAACTTAATGTTTGCCCAACATCAAATGCTACTCCTGCGTAGTGTTGACTTTGGTTTCCATGTCCGCCTTCATAAGGTCTTTTAAATGCAAAACCTACAGGAATAGGTCCTCCAAAAATATATCTTTGACTATTCCAACTCTGCATACATCTTTTTGTGGTCCACAAAATGTTACTTTTACTAGAGCCTCTAAATTCTCGAACTCTTAATGTACCATTTGTATTATATGGCATAGGTTCAGATTCTCCTCTGTAATATGTTTCCATTCTATCAGAATCATTATTAAAAACAAGTATTTTTGCCATAATAAAATCCTCCCTTTATATATAGCTTTTATACTATATATATGAGAGAATTATTTTTTTGTGACTAATTAATATGTTTTAATTTTCACTACTTTCTATTTTCTTTTAAATATTTATTTAGCATCTTATCCATACTAGAAATATATTCTTTATCCTGTTTTATTCTGAATTTTTCATATTCTTCATTTGCTTTTTCAATTGCCTGTTTATGTGATATTTCTCCTGCATTTTTTAATATATAATTCATCAAAATATCTAGAATCGAATTTATTACCATTGATAAATCTGTCATCATTTAATGCAAATCCTTTAATAATATATTCTTTGATAATTTTGTTTGCCCATGTTCTAAATTTAATAGCAGGTTTTGAATTTACTCTAAATCCTATCGATATTATCATATCTAAATTATAATATTTTGTAATGTACTGTTGTTTATTATTATTACCCATATGTGCAATTTTTGCACATGTGCTATCTTCCTCTAATTCTTCATCTCTATAAATATTATTTATATGCCTTGTTATACCTGTTCTATCAATTTTAAATAATTTTGTTAAAGAATCAATATTAAGCCAAACATTTTCATTTTGCAAAACGACTTCAACATTAACGTTATTTTCTTCATCCGTATAAAATACAATATTATTTTCATTTCCAATTAAATTATAATCAATTGTATTAGTATTCAAATAAAATTCCTCCTTTTATTGAGATTTTAAATATTTAAAGTTACTTTATTTTTTATCATATACTATCAAACTTTTGTTCTTTTGTCAATCGGATTATATCCAATTATTAGAAAATTAAAAAATAAGTATTAGCATTTATACTCGCTAATACTTTTAAGTTTACATTTAAAACACAAATGTTATCTATCTTATATTACTAATTTTTATGTAGTCTGTTATTGGTCCTCCAAAAATATATCTTTGACTATTCCAACTCTGCATACATCTTTTTGTAGTCCACAAAATGTTACTTTTACTAGAGCCTCTAAATTTTCGAACTCTTAATGTACCATTCGTATTATATGGCATAGGTTCAGATTCTCCTCTGTAATATGTTTCCATTCTATCAGAATCATTATTAAAAACAAGTATTTTTGCCATAATAAAATCCTCCCATATATACTTTTTATATATTATGAAAGGATTATATTTTTGTTACTATTTATAAGAAAAAACTAAACTTTTATACTTCTCTTGCTTTTACAATTACTCTCATTGTACTATCATCAGTGCAAGTAATTAATGTTATTTCTCTTTTTCCATCTGTTAATTGAGAAGTACAACTTACGTCTTCTGGTTCTACTTCATATTTATCATATACAGAGTACTGAATCGTTCTTCCTGTCTCATCAGTAATTTCAATAATGTCACCAGTTTCCAAAGTAGGTACTTTACTAAAAAATTTTGAGTTTCTATAATTATGACCAACTATACAAAAATTTCCGACTTCATTTGGATCTGGTCCCCAAAATTTAGTTGGAGAGATTTTTAATAAAGCTGCGGTTTCTTCTTCGGAACCTGTTTCACCATCTAAAATAGGATAGGTAACATTTATTTTAGGAATATTGATAGTTGCTACAGTTGTATAACTATATCCATCACTGGTTGTTTGTACTTTAGTTTTACTTATAGTACTTTGAGGTTGGTCTTGTGAAGAAGTGGACGAAGAACTAGTGTTTTCACTTGTATCATTCAATATAGCTATTAATACATTACTATCAGCGACTGTTGTATCTTCTATATCCTGATTAAATTCTTCTAATATTGCTTGAGAAGTTTCTTCACTTATATTTCTATCTACTTCTGCATAAATATATGCAAAAACTAAAATACATATCAAAAAAACAGATAAAAAGAAATAGAATTTGTAGATTTTCTTTTTTCTTTTTAACTCAGGTGTAATATACAATTTTTTAGTAATTAAAATCTGATTCATATTTATCTCCTAATTGATATTTCTTTTTAATTATAACATAAAACAGTGTTTTTTGAAATAGGTTTTAAATAATTTCGATACTATTATTTAATAAATTCGTTGGTAATATTTGCAAAATCTTGTAATGTTAATTTCTCGGCTCTAATATCTTCAGAAAGGTTTAATTTATTCAATATTTTAATTCCTTCTTCTTTGTCAATAAAAACCTTAGTATTGGAAAGAGAATTTAACAATGTTTTTCTTCTTTGCATAAAAGCAGATTTTATAATTTTAAACATTACTTTTTTACTTTTTACGTTTACAGGAGGATCTTTCCTTATTTTTAATTTTATAACTTTAGAAGTAACTTCAGGTTCTGGTATAAAAGAATCTTTTGGGACTTCTAAAATTTCCTCAGAAGTAGCATAATAATAAACAGAATATGTAATAGCTCCTGTATTTTTATCTCCAGGTGTTGCGATTAATCTATCTGCAACTTCTTTTTGGACCATAACAGTTATAGAATATAAATCTAATTGGTCTTCTAATAATTTCATGATAATAGGTGTAGTAATATAATATGGAAGATTAGCAACTATTTTTACACTTTTTATGTTAGGATTTTCTTTTTTTTCATCTTTTATAATAGAATTCAAATCAACTTTTAAAATGTCAGCATGAATTAAGCTAAAATTATTATATAAACTAAATCTATCTTCCAATATATTAATCATTTTTTTATCTAATTCAATACAAATGACCTTACTTGCTTTTTCTAATAAAAATTTAGTAAGAGTTCCAAGACCAGGACCTATTTCTATAACTAAATCGTTTTTATTTACATTACTTCCATCAATAATTTTTTCTATAACTTTATCATCTATTAAGAAATTTTGACCTAGTGACTTGTTTGCTTTAATATGATATTTTTTTATAATAAATTTAGTATCTTCTAAAACATTATTCATCTTATACCTCTAAAAATAAAATCTATTATATTTTATTATATATTGGTCAATATTTCAAGAAATTTTTAAAATTGCATTGAGCATAGATAAAATTATAATATAATAATCATAATGAAATAACGTGATTATTGTGTGAATTTTCTTGACTTTTTAATGTTTTTTACTTAAAATTATTGTATAAAAATTTAACAAAAGAGGCATGTGTATGAAAAATAAGAAAAATAGTGATAAAAATAAAAAAATAAAACAAAAAAAATTAAAAAATTCAAAAGATAATATAATAAAAATGAATACATCTTTTGAATCTAAAAATTTAATTCAAACTAGTAAGTTGAGAAGGGCATTAATAGTAGTAATACTAATATTTGCTTTGCTATTAGGAAGAATAGGATATATACAATTTGTAGAAGGAAGTACATTAAAAGAAGCTGCATATAATCAACAATTAATAAATCAAATAATAAGTCCAAAACGTGGAAATATCTATGATTCTACTGGAAAAGCATTAGCAATAAGTGCACAAGTTGATACTATTACTATTAATCCAGCAAAAATAGAAGGAGATACAGAAGAAGAGACACAAGAACTAAAAGAAAAAGTTGCACAAGGTTTATCAGAAATTTTTGATTTAGATTATGAGGAGACTTTAGAAAAAGTAAGTAGTGACTCACAAGTAGAAACCATTGCAAAAAAAGTAGAACAAGACAAAGTGGATGAATTAGAACAATGGATGGAAGAAAATAATATATCTGTCGGAATTAATATAGATGAAGATACTAAAAGATATTATCCATATGATAATCTAGCTTCAAATGTAATAGGTTTTTGTGGAAGTGATAATCAAGGATTAAGTGGTATAGAATATCAATGGGATTCTGTTTTAACGGGAACAGCTGGAAAAATAGTAAGTTCACAAGGTAGTGATCAACAAGAAATACCTGATTCAGAAGAAACATATATATCAGCAGAAAACGGTAGTGATATAACTCTTACTATAGATTATAATATTCAAACTATTGTTGAAAAGTACTTAAAACAAGCTGTGGAAGAAAACGATTGTGAAAAAGGTGGTAATGCAATTGTTATGGATCCACAAACAGGAGATATTCTAGCAATGGCTTGTTATCCAGATTATAATCTAAATGAGCCATATACACCAAATGATGTCTTAGCAGAAACATATGATTCATTATCTACTGAAGAAAAAAGTGAATCATTATATGAGATGTGGGCAAATAGGTCAGTATCAGCAACATATGAACCAGGTTCGGTATTTAAACTTATAACAGCTTCAGTAGCCTTGGAAGAAGATATAACAACAACTGACAAAGCAGGAGACTTTGTTTGTAATGGATATGAAGAATTTGAAGATGCTTCATCAGATGAACCTGTTAGAATATCTTGTTGGACAAGTGCTCATGGAGAGTTAACTCTAAGACAAGCATTAGAAAAATCTTGTAATCCAGCATTTATGCAACTGGGAGCAAGAATAGGAGCTACAACATTATACAAATATTACGAAGCATTTGGATTATTTTCTTCAACAAATTCTGGATTATATGGAGAACAAAGTAGTATATTTTATAATTTAGAAGATGTAGGACCTGTTGAACTTGCAACAATGTCATTTGGACAAAGATTTAATATTACTCCTCTTCAAATGATAACAGCAGTATGTGCAATTGCAAATGATGGAGTACTAGTACAACCAAGAATAGTAAAAGAAATAACAAATACTGATACAGGAGTAGTTACAGAAATTCCAGTAACAGAAGTAAGACAAGTTATTTCTAAAGAAACAGCAGACCAAGTGAAGTCAATGATGGAATCAGTTGTAACAGAAGGTACTGGTAAACATGCAGCAGTTGTTGGATATTCAGTAGGTGGAAAATCAGGAACTTCAGAACCGGTTTATACAAATACAGATGCGGGATATGTTGCTTCATTTGTTGCAATAGCACCTATAGAAGATACACAAGTAGTTATATTAGTAACTTTGTATGATCCACCAGAAGATAATCACCAAGGAGGAACTTTGGTTGCACCAGTTGTATCACAAATGTTATCAGAAATATTACCATATTTAGGAATACCTTCAACTGATACAGATACAACAGATACAAGCGATTTGATTACAGTACCAGATGTTAGAAATAAGACTGTTGCAGAAGCACAAAAAACATTAGAAAGTGCAGGATTTACAGTAAAGACATATGTTGATGGAGATGTAAATAGTACTTTAGTTTCAGATCAAACACCAAAACCAGGATCAAGTTTATCTGCGGATTCAGTTATAATTCTTTATGGAGAAGGAAGTGAAGTCTCGACATCTGTTTCGGTTCCAGATTTAAAGGGGATGACTGCCTCACAAGCAACATCTGCATTAAAAGAAAAGAACTTAAACATTAGTATAGAAGGAAGCGGAGTTGTAATTTCACAAGATTATATGTCAGGTGAACAAGTACAAGAAGGAACGATTATAAGTGTAACATTAAATCAAACAATAAGTGGTGGAGCACAATAAAGAAAAGGAGGCTTTTAGGCCTCTTTTTTAAGGCTTTTTAGTTCTAAGAAACTTTGACTCATAATTTCACTTACTTTTTTAGAATCAGTATTTTCAATTAAATTTTCAAATAAGAAATTGGAATTATTTTAGTAAAAAAAAAGTATATCAATTTCATGTTTAAAAAAATGATGAATAAAAGTTAAAATAATACTATTAGTTTTACATAAAGATATAAAGTATAAAATAAAAAGATTAAAAATAAAAAAAATAAAAAAATATAAAAAAATTTTAAAAAAGTATTGCAAATTATAAAAACTTATATTAAAATTTAGGAAAGTGGAGAGAAGTGGTACAAAGTGGTGAGTAGTTGGAAAGAGGTGAAATTAATTGCTAATTGGTGAATACGAGCATTCTCTAGATACAAAAGGAAGATTAATAATGCCAGCAAAGTTAAGACAAGATATGGGAGATAAATTCATCGTAACAAAAGGATTAGATGGATGTCTATTTGCGTTTTCACAAAATGAGTGGTTAAATTTCGAGACAAAATTAAAATCATTACCTCTTTCTGATAGAAATGCTAGAAATTTTGTAAGATTTTTCTTATCAGGAGCAACAGAGTGTGAACTAGATAAACAAGGAAGATTTTTAATTCCTAATAATTTGAGAGTGGCAGCAAATTTAGAAAAAGAGACTGTAATCATAGGAGTTGGAACAAGACTTGAAATTTGGGATAAAGCCACATGGGATAAATGTGATGAAAATATTTCAGCAGATGAAATTGCTGAAAACATGACAATGCTTGGTATATAACTTTTTGTAAAAAAAGTTTATATAGAAACAAAAGATAAAATTACAAAAGATAAATTTAAAGATACAAAAGAAAAAATGCAAAAGAAAATTATACAAAAGAAAAAAATGTACAAAAGATAAATGTACAAAAGAAGTTAAATTAACATTTTATACGTAAGAAAAACCAAGAGAAAGTACATAGAAAGAAAAACAGCTGGTAGTTTAGTAGAATTACCAGCTGAAATCGCAGTATATATACAGAGGTGTAAAATTGGAATTTAAACACGAACCAGTAATGCTTAATGAGTGTATTAAAGGATTAAAAATAAAAGAAAATGGTATATATGTAGATGGAACACTTGGTGGTGCGGGTCATAGTGAGGAAATTTTAAAAGTATTGTCTAAACAAGGAAGATTAATCGGAATAGATAGAGATGAAGAAGCACTATTAGCAGCAAAAAAACGATTAAAAGAATTTAAAAATGTTACATATATACATGATAATCATGATAATGTAAAAGAAATATTAGAACATTTAAAAATTGATAAAGTAGATGGAATTTTATTAGATTTAGGAGTTTCTTCATATCAATTAGATGAAAGAAACAGAGGATTTAGTTACTTGGGTGAAAATGAATTAGATATGAGGATGGATAAATCACAAGTTCTTACTGCAAAGGAAGTCATAAATAATTATAGAGAGGAAGACTTGGCAAATGTGATTTATGAGTATGGAGAAGAAAGATTTTCTAGAAAAATTGCTAAGAATATTTGTGAACGTAGGAAAGAAAAAGAAATTACTACAACAAAAGAGTTAGTTGAAATAATAGAAGAATCAATTCCTAAGAAATTCCAAAATGATGGTCATCCTGCAAAAAGAACATTTCAAGCAATTAGAATAGAAGTAAATAATGAAATAAAGCCATTGTATGAAACAGTTAAAAATTGTATAGAATGTTTGAAATCTGGAGGAAGGCTTTGCATAATAACATTTCATTCTATTGAAGATAGAGCTGTAAAAAAGGCCTATGTAGATGCAAAAGGAAAATGTACATGTCCAAAAGATTTACCATATTGTGTATGTGGAGCAAAGTCTTTAGGGGAAATAATAACAAAAAAACCAATTGTAGCAACAGAGGAAGAAAGAAACAGAAATTCAAGAAGTAAAAGTGCTAAACTTAGAATTTTTGAAAGAAAATAGTAGCAAAAGAAAAGGAGGTGAGGTAACTTATGACGAGAAATGGATATCAATATACCACAAGTCCAAAAAAAATAGAACCAGAATATAAGCCACATAGACAAAAAAGAAAACTAAAAGTAGTAGAAGATGTGCCAAGACAGAATATTAAAGTTTCAAAAGAACAAAGAAAAAAACAATTCAAAATGACATTGTATGTTCTTGCTATTTTTGGAGTATTACTTACTATAAGTTACCGAAACTCACAAATAAATGAAAAATTTACAGAAATGCAAAATCTAGAACAAGAATTAGCAGCTATACAAAAAGAAAACGAACAACTAAGAGTTAGTATAGAAAATGGATTAAATTTAAATAATATAGAAACAATTGCAAAAGAAAAATTGGGTATGCAAAAATTAACAAATAAACAAACTATATATGTAAGTTTAGACAAAAAAGATTATGTGGAATCAGCTTCTGAAGAAGTTATAATTGAAGAAGAGGAAGAAGAACAAAATTGGTTCCAAGAGTTAATTGATAAAATATTTAATAGATAAAAGAATTTTTAATCGAAATTCTTTTTTCTTTTCTAAAAATAGTAAAAATTAAAAGAAAGAATAAAAAAATAACTTCCTAATAGAATTTAGTAGGAGGTTTTTTTATGGTAGAAACAAAATTATCTAACAAGAGGAAAATGAGAAATATGTTATTTATTTGTTTTCTAATTTTAGTTTGTTTAACTCGGAAGAATTGGATATATTCAGTTTGTGCAAGGAAGTGAATTAAAAGAATTAGCATATATGCAACAAACATTAGAAAGAAGTATAAATCCCAAAAGAGGGACTATTTATGATGCAACAGGAGAAAATATATTAGCAATTAGTAGTACGGTTGAAACAGTAACAGTAAATCCTGAAAATATAGATGAAGAAGATAAAGAAAAAGTAGCAAAAAAGTTAGCAGAACTATTTGAATTAGATTATGAAGAAACTTTAAAAAAGGTAAGTAAAAGAAGTTCTATTGAGACAATAGTAAGTAAAGTGGATAAAGAAAAGACAGATGAACTAAGAATATGGATGGAAGAAAATGAAATATATACAGGGATAAACATTGATGAAGATACAAAAAGATATTATCCAAATGGAAGTTTAGCATCTCAAATTATAGGATTTTGTGGTAGTGATAACCAAGGATTAGAAGGGTTAGAAGCAAAATATGATGATGAACTGAAAGGAGAAAAAGGAAGCATACAACGTCAGACTGATGCAAAGGGAGGAGAAATAGGTGAAGAAGGAGAAAATTATATAGCAGCAGTAGATGGAAATGATTTAGTATTAACAATAGACCTAAATATACAATCAATAGCTGAAAAATATTTAGAAGAAGCTTGTATTGATAATGAATGTACTGATGGAGGAAACGTAATTATTATGAATCCACAAAATGGAGATATTTTAGCTATGGCAACATATCCATCATATAATTTAAATGAACCATATGAGCCTTATACAGATGAATTATCTCAAAATTGGGAGAATATGTCTGTAGATGATAAAACAACAGCACTTCAAGCTGTATGGAGAAATAAAGCAATTGCAGATACATATGAACCAGGTTCGGTATTTAAATTAATTACAGCATCGGCAGCTTTAGAAGAAGGAATTACAGATACAGATAATGAAGGGGAGTTTTCTTGTACTGGTGGAATTGAAATTGCTGGAGTCAGAATAAGATGTTGGAGATATTATAAACCACACGGAAGTGAAAGTTTAAGGCAGGCTTTAATGAATTCTTGTAATCCTGTTTTTATAGGATTAGGACAGAATCTAGGAGTGGATACATATTACAATTACTTAGAGAAGTTTAAATTACTTGAAATAACAGGAATAGACTTGCCAGGTGAAGCAGGAAGCATATTTTTGGATGAAGATGAAGTAGGTCCTGTAGAACTTGCAACTATTAGTTTTGGGCAAAGATTTGAGATAACACCAATTCAATTAGTAACAGCTGTATCAGCAATAGCAAATGGTGGAACAAGTATAAAACCAAGAGTAGTAAAACAAATAATAAATAGTCAAACAAATGAAATAACTGATATTCCTGTTGAAAAAGGTGATACTGTTATATCAAAAGAAACCTCAGAAAAAGTTCTTAGCATGATGGAATCTGTTGTATCAGAAGGTACAGGAAGAAATGCACAAGTTGCAGGTTATAGAATAGGAGGTAAAACTGGAACATCAGAAGATGGTGTAAATACAAATAAATATGTAACATCATTTTTAGGTGTTGCACCAATTGACAATCCACAAGTGGTAATATTAGTAACATTATATAATCCAACAGGAGAAGGAGGACATCATCTATGTGCAACTTTGTGGAAGTTATAAAAGAGTGGTAAAATTTATAGGTTGAATAATTTTTCTAGTGAAATTTTCAAAAAAGACACAAAATATTAACATTAAATCAACAAAATCTGGATAAAATAACAATTAAATGATATTAACAAGATTAGTTTTTTACGTTTTTAGAGAGGAATGTGAATAAATATGAAAGAAACGTTTTATAAAGATTCCATAGTCTTATTAGAAGGGGTAATTTCAGAGATAACAGCTAGACTAGAAATTATAAGAAAATATAAGATAATTCATAATGATAGAGATCCAATAGAATATATAATTTCAAGAATAAAATCTGAGGAAAGTATGAAAGAAAAACTAAAAAAGAAAAACTTACCTGTAGATTTAAAAACTGCATTAACCAAAATATATGATGCAGCAGGAATTAGAATTATATGTGCTTATATAGATGATGTGTATGAAGTAGTAGAAATGTTGAAAAAATATGATGATTTAAAAGTACTAAAAGAAAAAGATTATATAAAAAATCCAAAAGAAAATGGATATAGAAGCTATCATATAGTATTTCAAACATATTTGGATATAGCGGGACAAAAACACTTGGTAAATGTTGAAATCCAAATAAGAACTATTGCAATGGATTTTTGGGCAAGCCTAGAACATCAAATGAAATACAAAAAAAATGTTAAAAATCCAAAAATGATAGTAGAAGAACTAAAAAGATGTGCTGATGAAATTGCAACAACTGATATTGACATGCAGACAATAAGAAATATGATAGATACTTAAAAAATAACACGGATGGTAATTATATCTAAGAAAGGAAAGAGAATCAATATGAAAGAAAAAATTTTAGTTGCAGATGATGAAATGGAACTTGCAAGAGCTATTGGGATGATTTTAAAATATAGTAATTATGAAGTGGACATTGTAGAAAATGGAAAACAAGCAGTTGAAAAAACTAATAAAAATATGTATGATGTTATTATTTTAGATGTTATGATGCCAATTATGGATGGAATACAAGCACTTAAAACAATGAGAAAAAATAATGTAAAAACTCCAATTATTTTATTAACTGCTAAATCACAAGTAGATGATAAAGTAGAAGGATTAGATTCGGGAGCCAATGATTATTTAACAAAACCATTTGATAAAAAAGAATTATTAGCGAGGATAAGAGCTTTAACTAGAGTTAAAGAAGAGAGTAAAGAAAAATATGAAATAGGAAATATTATTTTTGATAAAGAAAATTCAGAAATATCTAATGAAAAAGCAGCATTACATTTAAACAGTAAAGAATGTGAGGTAATGGAATTTTTAGTTAAAAGCCAAGAAAGAAGAATTAATAAAGAAGAATTGAGCAAAAAAATATGGAAAGATGAAAACAACAGTGAAAATGTAGTAATGTATATTTCTTATTTGCAGAATAAATTTTCAGCTTTGGGAGCTAATATTGAAATAAAAGATAAAGATGGATATGTTTTGGAGAAAAAATTATGATAAAAAAATTACAAAAAAAATTTATTATTATAGCAATGATGGCTACAATAGTTGTTACTTGTAGCATATATGCAATAATAGTATTAGCAAATTATATAGTAATGAATAGACAATTTAATGAATTACTAGACTTAATTTCAGAAAATGATGGAGAAATTCCAGAATATCAGCAAAGAAACGATGATTTATCTGGATTTATAACACAAGAAACAGAATTTTCAACTAGATATTTTATTGTTAAAATAGATAACGAAGGTAATATAATAGAAACTAATATGCAACATATAGTAACAGTAGAACAAGGAGATGTTCAAGAAATATTGCAACAAATATTAGAAAGTGATAAAGAGTTAGGGTATTATAACAATTTTAAATACAAAATTACAGAAAAAGATGATGGAAAACTTATTGTATTTTTAGATTGTACAATGCAATTAAACAATTTTAAATCTTCAACGGAAAAATCTATCATGATTATAATAATAGGTATAGTAATAGTTTTTGTAATTATATTTATTATGTCTAAAAAAATACTGTCACCTATTATAAAAAATATTGAGAAACAAAAACAATTTGTAACTAATGCAGGTCATGAGTTGAAAACACCAATAGCAATAATTATGGCAAATGCAGATGTATTGGAAATGACTTCTAAAGAAAATAATGAATTGGTACAAAGTATAAAAAAACAGACAAAAAGGTTAGATACACTAACAAAGAGTCTATTAAACTTAGCTAATGTAGAAGAAAGAAAAATAGAAATAAATTATACAGAAATTTCTTTAACAGAAATGATACAAGAAGAAATTTCACAATTTAAAGCATTAGCTCAAAATAAAGAAATAATATATGATTCTGGACAAGATATTAGAATGAAAGCCGATAGTAATAGCATAAAGCAGTTAATAACTATATTATTAGATAATGCTATAAAATATACACCAGATAATGGAAAAATAGTGATAAAAGTAGAAAAACAAAAAGAAAATATAAAAATGCAATTTTCTAATGACTGTGAAAATATAGCAAGTATAGATACAGATAAAATTTTTGATAGATTTTATAGAGAAGATAAATCAAGAAGCAAAACAATAGAAGGCTTTGGAATAGGTCTATCTGTGGCAAAAGGAATAGTTGAACTACATGATGGAAAAATTACGGCAGAAATTGATAAGGAAAATAGAATTTGTTTTACTATATTGTTTTAAAAATATGTAGATATAAGGAGTATCTAAAAATAGTATATTATGTGTAAAAATGGAGCAGGAACAAGATATAAAAAGTATCTGGAAAATTGGAATAAACTCCAATTGATTAGTATGTTTAGATTATTGTACAAAACAATAAAAATAAAGTTAGAATAGATTAAGTTCTAGTCTAACTTTTTTTGTTATCAAAAAAACTACCATTGTTTCTGTATAAAAAATAAATTCAAAGTATGATAGTGACTATAGAAGTAGTATAAAGATTTTATTAAAAAATTAAGTTATAAATTTGTCTTAATAATAATATTTTTAAAAAGAGAAATAGGAGGTGTGTATATTATGATACAAGAAGCAAAAAAAGAGAAAAATAAAACTACTTATGAAATAGAAAATAAAAAATATACTGTAGTAACAAGATGTGTAGAAAATGTGCAAAGTATAGACAAACTATATAATGTAATATGCAAATATGTAATTTCACAAATAAATAAAAATTTGCACACTTGTAATTAGAGAATAGCAATTATAGGAGAAACATAACAAATATATATACCTCACAAAAAGAGGTGCTAAAGTAATGGGAGGAAAATACAAAGTTGCAGGTTATTTAAGACTGTCACAGGAAGATGGTGATAAAGATGTAAGTGATAGTATAGTAAGTCAAAAAAATATAATAGAAAGGAAAATAAAAGATTTAGGAGAAGAATTTGTTTTAGTAGATTATTACATTGATGATGGATACACAGGACTTAATACAGATAGACCAAATTTTCAAAGAATGATTCGAGATGTTGAAAATGAAAATATAAATTGTATTATTACAAAAGATTTATCTAGACTTTCAAGAAATAGTTTTGAGGCAAACTATTATATAGAATTATATTTTTTAGAAAGAGATATAAGATACATATCTGTATTAGATAATGTAGATACAGGAACAAAAAATTCTAACAATGATATGATACAATTTAAAACTCTTATAAATGATTGGTACAGTAAAGATATTTCAAGAAAAATAAAATCTAGCGTATGGGCAAGAAAAGAAAAAGGAATGTTTTTAGGGGCTATTGCACCTTTTCGGTTATAAAAAATCAATAGAAGATAAGCATAAATTAGTAATAGATGAGCCACAAGCAAGAGTGATTAAAAGAATATATGAAGAGTATAGTACAGGAAAGACACTTACAGAAATAGTGAAAAAATTAAATGATGAAAAGATACCCAGTCCTAATAATAACAAAAATAATGGTGAAACAAGGTATAAATGGAGAACAGATACATTGCGAAAAATGCTATCTAATAAAGTATATCTAGGTCACACTGAGTATGGAAAAAGAATAAATTTAAGTTATAAATCTAAAAAAGTAAAATACATACATCCAGAGAATTGGAAGATAGTTTATAACACACATGAACCAATAATTACAGAAGAACTTTTTTTAAAAGTTCAAAGATTAAAAAATATGAATAAAACAATAAAAAGAAAGAAACACGAATGGTTATTAAATGGACTTGTAAAATGCAAAGAATGTGGAGCAAAGATGACATTAAAAGTGGAATATAGAAGGAATAATCAAAATGAATTAAAATCAAAAAAAGTTTGTTGTTTAAATGGATTGAAAAGATATAAAGGAAAAGAATGTATAAAGGGTAGTAGAGGGTTAGATGAAAATATACTTAAAAAAGTAGTTTGTAGAAATGTAAAAGAAGTAATGCAAAAACTTGTTGATAAGGATAAAGTAAAAAAACTAATTATTGATAGAAACAATGAAAATATAACAAATAATAGTAATAATAACAGGGAATTTTTTGATAAAGAATTAGCAGAAATTGAAGATGAAATAAAAACACTTTATTTAGATTATAAACAAGATTTATTAGATGAGGATGACTACAAAAAATATTATAAAGAGAAGCGAATGCAGAAAAATAGAATAAAGAAAGAATTAGAAATACTGAAAAAAGAAGAAAGTAACGTGTCTGTTATAAGCAGGAAAGAAATAAGTGAGTTAGTAGATAAAATATTAAATGTAAAGGAAATAAATAAAGATATTATATCAGAGTTAATTTATGATATTCAAATTGATAATGATAATCAAATATATATAAATTATAGATATGATATTTTCAATGGAGGTTTAAATGAAAGACTATAAAGCAGGTATATATTTAAGATTATCAAGAGAACATGCAGAAGAAAATAATAGTATAGAAGCACAAAGAGAAATAACTACAAATTATGCTATGAAAAATGGTTATAAAATAGTAAAAGAATATGTAGACAATGGATATTCTGGTATTTTAGATTTAAGACCAGCACTAGACCAAATGATAATAGATATATCAAGAGGCTTTATAAATATGGTAATTGTAAAAGATATAAGTAGATTAACTCGTAATAAAAATAAAACAGGTTGGTACACAGAAATATTTTTTCCAGATAATGATGTAAGATTTATTTCAGTAACAGAATTTATAGATAGTGGAGAAAGATATGAAATAGATGATACAATAATGCTTCGAGGTATTGCTAATCAATATTATATTACAGATATATCAAAAAAAATAAAAGCAAGCAAAAAAGCAATGAAAGAGGCAGGACAATATGTAGAGAATAGCATACCTTATGGTTATAAAAAAGATAAAAATGATAAACACAAAATACTTATAGATGAAAAGGTTGCAGATAATATAAGAACTATCTATAATATGTATATAGATAAAAAAACAAGTACGCAGATAGCAGAATATTTTAATAATAAGAAAATTAAAAATCCAAGTCAATATATGAAAATGAAAAATGCTACGAAAAAATGGTCAGCAGAACAAATAAATGACATTTTGAGGAATCCATTTTATATAGGTAATACTATAATGAATAAATATGAAACTAATTACATTACAAAGAAATGTATGAAAAATAATAATAAAAACAGTTGGATTATAAAAGAAAATATGCATGAAGCTATAATTGATAAAGAGATATTTGAAAAAGTACAAAAAATAAAAGAAAATAAAAGAGGTAGAAAAAGTGTAAAACACCAATATTTACTTCGAGATTTAATATATTGTGGAAATTGTAAAAGAAAATATCAATATAAAGTTTATAGATCAAAGGATAAGAAAAGATTTTTGTATGAAAGTGCGGGATTTAATTGCAGTTTACTATATAAGAAAAAATGTAATAACAAAACTTATATTAGGGAAAAAGAGTTGAACGAACTTGTAAGAGAAGAAGTTATAAAAAAACTAAGCCTAATTCAAATAGATGAAACAACAGATAAAATAATTGATTATTATAAAGAAAATAATAAAAACATGCAAAAGATTAAAGAATATCAAAATGAGATATATAAATTAGAAAGAAGAAAAAGTATTCTATATAAGAAAAAATGTGAAAAGTATATAACAGTAGAAGAATTTAAAACAGAATATGAAAGAGCAAAAAAAGAAATAGAAAAATACAAAAGTTTAATAGAAGAATTACAACAAGATGACAGTAATAAGTTAGATGAAACACAAATAAAAGAAGTTGTAAAAAAATTCAAAAGTGGAAATTATATGTCAAATGATTTCTTAAAGGAAATTATAAATAGAATAGAAATTTATTCTCAAAACAGAATAGAGATTACATTTAATTTATAATTGAAAAACTGCAATAAACAGGTTGCAATTTTAAAGGTATAAATTGCTTGATTTAGAATTTTAAAGTTTATATAACTACTGAAATTTAACTGTTTTTGTTAAATTTATTTTTAAAAGCCTTTACTGCGATAAGTGGGGCATAATACAAGGAGGAGGTGTTGCAGCACCAGTAGGGGGTCAAATACTAAGTGAGATATTACCATATTTAGAAATATCAACGACGGGTGAAGAAGAAACTGTAGAACAAGTACAAACACCAGATGTTTTAGGAAAAAGTTTGCAGGAAGCAGAAAGTATATTAATAGAAAGTGGATTAGAAGCAGTATATGAAACAACTGAGGAAGAAATTGACAAAGAAAATACATATATAGAAGAACAAACACCTAAAGCAGGTATAGTTGTGAGCAAAGGAAGTAAAGTGTATTTAAAATAATAGATTTTTCTAAAAAATTGTGATATAGTAAGAAAAACTAAAAAAATACCTATACAAAAATGTATAAAAGTTGTATAATGTATTGGAAATTGTTGCAAAATTTTGCTACAATTAGTAAATAAATTGAAAGGATACAAAAATGAATTTAAAAGAATTATTAATTGGCTTAACTGGTTTAAAAGCTAGAGGTAATTTAGATGTTGATATTACAGGAGTTGAATGTAATTCTGAAAAGGTAAAAAAAGGAGAATTATTTGTTGCCATTAAAGGTTTTAAAGAAGATGGCCATAGATTTATAAATAATGCAATAGAAAATGGTGCAACAGCCATTTTAATTGAAGAAGGATGTGATTTAAAATCTTTTAAAGTAAAAGAAGATACAGTTGTTATAATGGCTGAGAATACAAGAGAGGCATTAGCAATTGTTGCATGTAATTTTTACAAAAATCCTTCCAAAAATTTTAAATTAATTGGAATAACAGGAACAAAAGGAAAAACGACAACAACCTTTATGATAAAGGAAATGCTTGAAAAAGCAGGTAAAAAAGTAGGATTAATTGGAACAATATCTACATATATAAATGGTAAAAAAATTAAAGATAGTGATCGTACAACTCCAGAAAGCTTAGAATTACAACAAATATTTAGCAAAATGGTAGATGAAAAAGTAGAAATTGTTGTAATGGAAGTATCATCACAAAGTTTAAAGCTTCATAGAGTTGATGGATGTAATTTTGATATAGTAGTGTTTACAAATTTTTCAGAAGATCATATAAGTAAAATAGAGCATTTAGATATGAAGGAGTATCTAAATTCAAAATTAAGATTATTTGAAATGTGTAAAACAGGAATTGTAAATGCAGATGATGTTCAAGGAGCAAAAATACCAAAATTGTTTCCAGAAAGTTCTATCACAACATTTGGTATAGATAATTTTGCAAATGTAATGGCAAGAGATATTACTGTTACTAATACTTATGCTGATTTTAAAGTAAAGCTAACAGATAGAAATGAAAGAGTAAAAGTTGGAATACCTGGAAGATTTAGTGTGTATAATTCTCTTGCTGCTATTTGTGTAGCTAAAAATTTTAATATAGCTCCTGAAATTATTAAAGAATCTTTACTTGAAGTAAGAGTTCCAGGAAGATCAGAAATGGTAGATAATAAATTTGAAATACCTATTATGATAGATTATGCACATTCACCAGAAAGTCTAGAAAATATATTACAAGCGACTAAAAGTTATACAAGAGGGAAAGTAATATCTGTATTTGGTTGTGGTGGAGATAGAGATACTGGAAAAAGACCAATTATGGGAGAAATATCAGGTCGAATAGCGGACTTCACAATTATTACATCTGATAATCCAAGAACTGAAGATCCTAAGAATATAATAGAACAAATAGAAAAAGGAATGAAGAAAACAAAAGGGAAATATATAGTGATTGTAGATAGAAAGGAAGCAATAAAAGAAGCAATCAAAATGGCAAGTAAGATAGATACAATAGTAATTGCTGGAAAAGGACATGAATTATATCAAGAAATAAATGGTGAAAAGATACCATTTGATGAAAGAGAGATAATTAAAGAAATAACAAAAGAAATAAAAAAAGGATAGAAAATTCTGTCTTTTAGAAAGGTTTGAAGAAATGAAAATAGAAACATCTTTATTAATTATATCATTTTTTGTAACAATTATTTTAGGGATAATTATTATTCCAATACTTAAAAAATTAAAAGTAGGGCAAATAGAAAGAGATGATGGTCCAAAATCTCACTTAAAAAAACAAGGAACACCTACAATGGGCGGAATTATGATGATTATCGCAATGATAATTGTAATAACAGGAGCATATATTTATTTAAGCGTAAATGATATGGGAGATTTAGCAAATAATTTACTTCCAATACTGTTACTTACAATAGGTTTTGGAATAATTGGATTTATAGATGATTTTAAAAAATTAGTATTAAAGAATACTAAAGGATTAAAACCAAGTCATAAAATGTTAGGACTATTAATCATATCAGTAGCATATGTAATTTACTTAATATATGGCTTAAATATAGGAACAGAAACATATATTCCAATCATGAAGGAATATGTAACGATGCCAATTTATTTATATATTCCATTTGCTATACTTGTTATACTTGGAACAACAAATGCTATTAATTTAACAGATGGAATAGATGGTTTGGCATCTAGTGTAAGTGCAATTATAATTACATGTCTTACGATAATTGGAATATTGTTTGGGCACCAAGAAATATCTATATTTGGAAGCTGTGTAATAGGTGCAATTTTAGGATTTTTAATGTTTAATCTTCATCCAGCAAAGGTATTTATGGGGGATACTGGTTCACTTCTTTTAGGGGGAGTTATTTCAGCGATGGCATTATACTTAAAAATGCCATTGTTACTAATAGTAATTGCATTAGTTCCAGTAATAGAAACATTATCAGTAATAATTCAAGTAACATATTTTAAAAGGACAGGGAATAGAGTATTTAAAATGACACCAATACATCATCATTTTGAATTATCAGGATGGAAAGAAAATAAAGTTGATGTAGTATTTAGTTTAGCAACATTACTATTATGTATAGTTGGACTTGTGATTATATAAAATTCAAATTAAAACAAAAGTTAAGGAAGGAAGAATTTATATGGCTAAAAAGAAGAAAAAAACTTTTTCAAGCTTTGTAAATAATCCAATAGATTTTACATTAGTGATAACAATTTTATTGTTATTATCTATAGGGTTGGTTATGGTGCTTTCTGCTAGTTCACCATCAGCATTGGCGGAAGATGGAAATAGTTATTCATATTTTACAAGACAGCTTATTTTTGCGGTACTTGGAATAATTGCAATGCTACTTATATCAAAAATAGATTATAGATTTTACCAAAAATTTTATAAACATGCATGGGTAATAGCGTGTATCTTATTGGTATTAGTTCTAGTAGCAGGAAAAACAGTAAATGGAGCAAAAAGATGGATTTATGTTACAGAGACATTATCATTCCAACCTTCAGAACTTGTTAAAATATTAATGATTATATTTTATGCAGGTATATTAATAAAAAATAGAGATGAACTTTCAAAATATGGAAAAGGTTTTATAAAACATTTAATATTTTTAGCACCAATAGTAGTATTGCTTTTATTAGAGCCACATTTTAGTTCATCAATTGTAATAATAGGTATATGTGCAGTTATGATGATTATGGCAGGGTGCAAATTTTGGCACTTTTTAGTAACAGGAGCAGTTGTGGGAGTTCCAGCAATAATAACATTGGTTGTAACATCTCCATATCGTTTGAAAAGAGTACTTACATTTTTAGATCCTTGGCAAGATGCAACAGGAGATGGTTGGCAGGTTATTCAGAGTTTATATGCAATAGGTTCAGGAGGACTATTTGGTGCAGGACTAGGTGAAAGTAAACAGAAATATTTGTACATACCAGAACCAGAAAATGATTTCATATTTTCTGTTTTAGCAGAAGAGCTAGGATTTATTGGTTGTGCAGTAGTAATAATATTATTTGCAGTACTTATATGGAGAGGAATATTAATTGCAATGAAAGCACCAGATATGTTTGGAAGCCTACTTGCAATTGGTATAACAGCATTAGTTGCAATACAAGTAATAATAAATATAGCAGTTGTAACATCATCAATGCCTGCAACAGGTATGCCACTACCGTTCTTTAGTTACCGGTGGTACAGCGTTATTTATATTACTGTGTGAAATGGGGATTTTATTAAATATATCAAGAGCATCAGCAAAAGAATAAAGAATTTGAGACACTTTGAAAATATATATAATAAAGGTGTCTCTTATTTATAAAATATTAGTATTAGTGGAGGATGGTTATGAAGGTAATAATTGCGGCAGCAGGTACAGCAGGACATATTAATCCAGGTCTTGCAATAGCAAATAAAATAAAAAAAGAACAAAAGGACTCTGAAATAATATTTATAGGGACAACAAGGGGACTTGAAAATGATTTAGTTCCTAGGTCAGGGTATGAGCTAAAAACAATAGATGCATATGGTCTGAGTAAAGAGATATCAATAGAAAACTTCAAAAAAATGTATAAAACATTAAAAGGTTTTGGAGAAGCTAAAAAAATAGTTAAGGAGTTTAAACCGGATATAGTAATAGGAACAGGTGGATATATTTGTGGTGCAACAATTACAGCTGCACATAATCTAAATATTCCAACATTATTACATGAATCTAATGCATTTCCTGGAAAGGCTGTAAAAATGCTTGCTAAAAAAACAAATACTATACTTGTATCATTTAAAGATGCTATTCCAAGAATAAAAAATTGTAAAAATGTTGTTTTTACTGGGACTCCAGTAAAAATAAAAAAGAGGGAATATTCCGAAGAGGAAAAAAATAAAATAATAAATGAAATAGGATTAAAGATTGATAAGCCAATAGTTTTAGTATTTGGAGGAAGTCAAGGGGCAAAAAAAATAAATGATACGATAGTGGAAATAATAAAAAATAAATTAAATAAAGATTATCAAATTATCTGGGCAACAGGACCAAAACAATATGATGACATTAAAGAAAAGTTAGAGAATTTAGGACTAAATATTAATAATATATTAAATATGAAGATATTACCATATATATATAATATGGAAGAAATTATGAATGTTGTGGATTTAATTGTCTCAAGAAGTGGTGCTATGACAATTACAGAGATTTCAAATTTAGGAAAACCATCAATATTAGTACCTCTTCCAAATGTAAGCCATAATCATCAGTTATATAATGCAAAAGCATTGGAAAATATTGGGGCGGCTAAAATAATATTAAATGACGATATGGAAGAAAATAAACTAAATAAAACTATAGAAGAAATAGTTTTAAACAAAAATAATGTAAAAAAAATGGGTGAAAATGCTTTAAAAATATCAACAACAGATGCAGAAGACAAGATATATGAAGAAATAAAAAAATTAATTTAATAGAGGTATAACGATGATAAAAAGTATACAATTTAAAATGATTTTAGTATTTTTCTTAGTAGGAATAATTTTAATAGGTGGACTTCGGATGTTTTTATTTATATTCATTAAATATATTAAATAATGCAATAGAAAGAGGAACTTTAGAAAATTTAGGAGCAATTTCAGATGTTCTTATAAATATAAAGCATAATACTTTTTTTGCTTTAATATTAAGTACAGTTGTATTTTTAGTTGTAGGGATTCTTATATTTGTATTTTTATCAAGATTTGTGATTTATCCAATTAATAAATTAATTAAAAGTGCTGAAAAAATAGCAGAAGAAGATAGAGATGGAAACATGAAATCTAAAACTAAAAAGAAAACAGATATGGATAATCTAGAAAGTGTGTTAGGCATAATGACTACTGAATTAAAAGAAAAGTTAAGCGAAGTATCAACTCAGAAAAACCAAATAGAGACTATACTTTTACATATGACAGATGGTATTATTGCTTTTAATAGACAAGGTGAAATTATTCTAATAAATCCAGCTGCTAAAAAGTTTTTGAGTATTAGACCAGAAGACGAAACTTTTGATGATATATTTAAGAAATTTGATGTAAATATTAATATGGAAAAAATCATCTATTTAGAGAATTGGACATCTACAGAACAAAGAATAAAAGTAGATGATAGCTATGTAAATGTATTTTTTGCACCATTTAAAAATGATACAGAAAGACCAGATGGTGTAATTGCAGTTATACAAGACATCACAGAACATGTAAAATTAGATAATATGCAAAAAGAACTTGTTGCTGATGTATCACATGAATTAAAGACACCTATTACGTCAATTATGGGATATGCTGATACCTTACTTGAAGGTGAATATGATAAAGAAACACAAGAAAAGTTTTTAAGTGTAATAGCAACAGAAGCTAGAAGGATGGCAAGACTAGTTACTGATTTATTAACACTTTCAAGATATGATAATAATAATCAATCTGTAACAAAAGAATCATTTGATTTAGGTAGTTTAGTAAAAAAATGTCAGGACAAGCTAGGAATCGAAATAAAAAAGAAAAGTCATACTGTAAATTGTTTTGTAACAGCAGATGTACCACCAGTTTATGCAAATAAGTATGATATAGAAAGAGTTATTTTAAATGTCCTAACTAACAGTATCAAATATACACCTGATGGTGGAGAAATAAAGATATATGTGGGGTTTGTTTATAATGATGCATATATAAAAGTGTTTGATAATGGAATAGGAATTCCAGAAGAAGATTTAGGAAGGATTTTTGAGAGATTTTATCGTGTAGATAAAGCTCGTACAAGAGAAATGGGAGGAACAGGTCTTGGACTTTCTATTGCAAAAGAGATACTTGATAAAAATGGTGGAAGTATAGATATAAAAAGTGTGGTAGGACAAGGAACAGAAGTTGTAATTAGAATTCCAACAAAACAGAACTAATTTTATATTGATAATTTCATAAAAATAATGTATAATAAAGAAAGTCAAAAAACAAAAGTAAAAATGAGGGAGAGATAAATTTGAATTCAACAGTAAAAGAAATATTAGAATGGGTATATTGTATTGTAATTGCACTTGTGCTTGCAATGTTATTTCGTTATTTTATAGGAACGCCTACAATTGTTAAAATGAGTTCGATGTATCCAACATTAGAGCAAAATGAAAGATTGTGGCTTAATAGATGGGGAAGGACAACAAAGACTTTACCGGAAAGAGGAGAGATTATAACTTTTGAAGAGCCATCAAAACTAGAATACTCAGAATCTGAAATAGATTTATCAAATCCAGTTGCACAATATGAAGAAAGATCAGGTTGGGATTGGTTTGTTACAAACTTCTTAGAAATAGGTAAAAGAAGTTATATAAAAAGAGTAATAGCACTTCCAGGTGAACATGTTGAAATAAAAGATGGAAAAGTGTATATAAATGGAGAAGAGTTAGATGAACCATACTTACAAGATGGAGTAGTAACAGATATTACAGGTGTAGGTTTTGATGATTTTATTGTACCTGAAAATTGTGTATTTGCTATGGGTGATAATAGGAGTAATAGTACAGATTGCAGAACATTTGGTTGTATTCCATTGGAGAAAATAGAAAGTACGGTTGCATTTAGAATTTGGCCATTAAGTAAATGGGGAAAAGTAGAATAAAGGAGAACACTAATGTTTCAAAATATACTGGGAAATGATAAGATAAAAGAATCATTGCAAGAAGCATTAAGAAGTGGGAAAATATCACATAGTTATTTATTTATAGGAAAATCTGGTATCGGTAAAAAAATGATAGCGAAAGAATTTGCAAAAGCGATATTATGTCTTAGTGAAAATAAATATTGTAATAATTGCAAATCCTGTTTAGAATTTGATGGTAGTAATAATCCGGATTTTATATTACTTGAGCCAGAGGGAAATGTAATCAAAATTGAACAGATAAGAAATATGCAAAAAAAAATTCAAGAAAAGCCAATTATTTCTAATAAAAAAGTATATATTATAGATAATGCTGACCTTATGACTCAAGAAGCACAAAATGCATTATTAAAAACATTGGAAGAGCCACCAGAATTTGTAACAATAATATTAATAGGAGAAAATGAAAATAGTTTTTTAGCCACTATAAAATCAAGATGTATGATATTACATTTTATGCCTATTGTAGCTTCAGACATGGAAATGTATTTATCAGAAAAATTTAATATAAATGTTAATCCTAATATACTAGATGTGTATCAAGGCAGTATTGGGAAGGCAATAGAGTTAAAGGATAAGCAAGAAGATTATTTGATGATAGGACAAGCAATAGAAAATTTAGAAAATAAAGATTTAATTGATATTGTAAAAGATTTAGATATTTTATATCACTCAAAAAATGAGATATTAGATATGTTAGATTATATAAATGTAATTTTATTAAGAAAAGCAAAAGAAAATATAATATACACAAATTGTATAAAAATTGTGGAAAATACTAAAAGAAGAATTATTCAAAATGCAAATTATGATATGAGTATAGACAATATGATATTTAATATGTGGGAGGAAGTAACTTGAAAAATATAATAGGAGTTAGATTTAAAAAATTAGGTAAGATATATTTTTTTAATCCCAGACATTTGAGGGTAAAAAAAGGAGTAAAAGTAATAGTTGAAACTGCTCAAGGTGAAGAATATGGGGAAGTTGTGATTCCTAATCGTTTTGTAGATGATGAGAAAATAATTGCACCATTAAAAAAAGTTATTAGGATTGCAAATGGAAAAGATCATAGACACTATGAAGAATGTAGAAAAAAAGAAAAAGAGGCTTTTACGACTTGTCAGAAGAAAATAAAAGAACATGGATTAGATATGACTTTAACAGATGTAGAATATAAATTTGATGATAGCAAAATTTTATTTTATTTTACAGCAGATGGAAGGATTGACTTTAGAGAGTTAGTAAAGGATTTAGCTGCAATTTATAAAACTAGAATTGAATTAAGACAAATCGGAGTAAGAGATGAAGTAAAAAGAATTGGAGGAAATGGAGTTTGTGGAAGAGAACTTTGTTGTTGTAGTTTTTTAAGAGATTTTGAGGCTGTTTCAATTAAAATGGCAAAGGAGCAGAATTTATCTCTTAATCCAAGTAAGATTTCTGGAAATTGTGGCAGACTTATGTGTTGTTTAAAATATGAAAGTGATGTTTATGAGGAAAAATTAAAGAAACTTCCAAGTATTGGAGCGATTGTTAAAACTCCTGATGGCGAGGGTGAAGTTGATAATATAGAGACTTTGAGAGAAATTATTAGAGTAAAGGTTAAAGATGGTGATAATATTGTTTCTAAAAAATATCCAGCAAGTGAAATCACTATAATAAAAGATAACAAAGTAGAAAAAGTAGATGAAGAAGAATTACAACATCAAAAAGAGTTAGAAGAACTAGAAAAGTTAGAACAAGAAGATAAAAATAGGGAAATTAATGAAGACGAGTTTTAATATTCGTCTTTATTTTATATAAATAAAAAAATATATATATTAGGAAAAAGATGATGAAGGTATTGACTATTAAACAACTATGGGCAAGTTTAATAATAGAAGGATAAAAAATTTGAATTTAGAAGTTGGAAAAAAAATATAGAGGAGATTTGTTAATTCATGCAGGAAAGAGTGTTGACAAAGAAGATTATGAAAAACTAAAAGAAAATTATGAGTGAGAACTTGAAGTAATAAAAAAATTTAATTAGTATTATAAACTTTGTAATATTCTGTAGATAACTACTTTTATTTTTCTTATCTAGTCTGACAGTAATTGATATAGACAGAAAATTCCTTATAAATTATGTTGAGAAAATCATTATATTATGATATAAATTATAAAGGTTAAATAAAAAAGTTCTACATATGTAGAACTTAATTTTCACCTAAGTGAAACCAATCATGTATTGGTATTTAAGGTTTAACCTTATTTTAACTCATTATGCTATTTTAGATAGTAATTTTTAATAGCAAATTAACTATATTATAAATTGGAGGAATTGTCAAGATGGAAAAAGAAAAAAAATATAATATTGGATTAGACATTGGAGTTGCTTCAATAGGATGGTGTGTTACAGATGATGAAAATAATGTTTTGAAAAAGGGAAATAAACATATGTGGGGTTCTAGAATTTTCAATGAAGCCAGTACTGCGACTAATAGAAGAAATTTTCGTTCTACGAGAAGAAGAATAAATAGAAGAAAAGAACGAATAAAAATATTACAAAGTTTAATGTTAGATGATATGGAAAAAGAATATCCTAATTTCTTTCCGATGATAAAAGAATCTTCTAATGTAGAAGAAGATAAAAAAAATTCTGAGTTAATTTATGGAAAAAAATATAATTTATTTTCAGAAAATAATTTTACAGATAAAGATTTTTATTCTAAATTTCCAACAATATATCATTTAAGATATTATTTGGTTAACTCGACAGAAAAGGTCGATATACGATTAGTATATCTGGCCATACACAATATTATAAAATATAGAGGAAATTTTTTACATGAAACTAATTTTTCAGAAAATTCTACTGAAATTGATGAAAATTTAGATGATATAAATATGTTTTTATCTGAAAGATATATTTATTTGAAAAATAATAATATAAAAGAAATTTTAACAGATGAAAAAACTTCAAAGGCGGAAAAAAGAGAAAAGTTAATGGAAAGTTATGATTATGATAAAGAAGATAAACAATTTTTGAAAAATATAATAAATGCCATATTAGGATATTCTTTTGATATTAGTAAAATATTTGAAGTTGAGACAGAAAAGACCAGTTTGACATTTACAACAGAAATTGAAAATGAAGATGAAATAAAAGAAGTACTTGGCGATTATGCTAGGATTTATGAAATATTAAAAACAATATATAGTTGGTATGTTTTACAAAATATTTTAAAAGGAAAAAAATATATTTCAGAAGCTTTTATAGATAAGTATGAAAAATATAATAAAGATTTAAAATTATTAAAGAAATTATACAAAAAATATTTTAAAGATGAATATGCAGAAATGTTTAGAAAAGAAGGAAAAAATAATTATGTGGCTTATAATGGTAAGAATTGTGGAAAATCCTGCAAAAAATGCAAACCAGAGGAATTTTTTAAAGCTTTAAAAAATAAAATTGAAAAATTACCAGAAGAAGAAAAAGATAAGAAAAAGATTTTGGATAAAATAGCAGATGGAACTTTTTTAAGTAAATTAAATGTGACAGATAATGGTGCAATTCCATATCAATTACATCAATTAGAATTAGAAAGAATACTAGAAAATCAGAGTGCATATTACAAAACAATTAAGGATAATAAAGATAAAATTTTACAATTACTTTATTTTAGAATACCATATTTTGTAGGACCATTAGCAAAAAATAAAGGAAATAAAGAATGTAGTAAATGGTCTTGGATTGTTAGAAAAAACGATGAAAAAATTTATCCTTGGAATTTTGAAAGCGTTGTGGATATTGATGAAACTGCAGAAAAATTTATACGTAGAATGACTAATAAGTGTACATATTTGATAAACGAAGATGTTATGCCAAAACAGTCATTATTATATTCAAAGTTTTGTGTTTTAAATGAATTAAACAATATAAGGATTAATGAAAAATCAATTCCAAAAGATACTAAAAGATTGATTATTGATAAATTATTTAAAGAAAAGAAAAAAGTGACAAAGAAAATGGTAATTAATCTTTTAGAAAAAGAAGGAATAAAAATAGAAAGTTTTACTGGATTAAGTGACGGTGAAAATTTTAATTCTAATATGAGTACATATATAGATTTAAAAAGAATTTTAGGTAAAATAGACGAAGATAATTATGAAGAATGTGAAAATATTATTTATTGGGTTACAATCTTTCAAGAAAAGAAAATTTTAGAAAGAAAGTTAGAAAATAATTATAAAGATTTAACAGACAATCAACTAAAACAAATTTTGAAATTAAAATATTCAGGTTGGTCAAGATTATCTAAAATGTTATTGGTTGGATTAAAATCAAATGATGGTGAAAACATAATGGAAAAGCTTGAAAAAACTAAGTTTAATTTTATGCAAATAATTAACAATAAAGATTTTGGATTTTCTAAAAAGATTCAAGATTTATTGCCTAAGAAAGATGAAAAAATAACTTATTCAGATGTTGATATTATTCCTACATCACCAGCCAATAAAAGAGCTATCTGGCAAGCAATGTGTGTAGTTAAAGAAATTGTTAAAGTGATGAAAGAAGAGCCTAATAATATATACATAGAATTTGCTAGAAGTGAAGAAAAAAATAAAACTTTAAAAGATACTAGAGCTAAAAAATTATTAAAGATTTATGATGAGATTGAAAAGCAGATAAAATATATAAAAAATTATGATCATAATGTATACCTAGAATTAAAAAAATATCAAAGCGATAAAGAATTGACAGATAAATTATATTTGTATTTTATCCAAAATGGAAAGTCATTATATAGTGGAAAACCCTTAAATATTGATGAATTAGATAAATGTGAGATAGATCATATTATACCTCGTTCATATAAAATGATTGATAGTTTTGACAATAAAGCCCTGGTATTAAGAAGTGAAAATCAATATAAAAAGCATATGTTAGTACGTGAAGCTTTTTATATTAGTGATGAACGAATTGCTTGGTGGAAAAGCTTGTTAAAAGCGGGGTTAATTACCCAAGTTAAACTTTCAAGATTAACAAGAACAAAAATGTTTGAAACAGATAATGATACAGAAAAATTTATAGAAAGACAATTAGTGGAAACTAGACAAATAACAAAATATGTTACAAATTTATTAGTTAATGAATATAAGGATTCTAATGTTTATTCTATAAGAGCAGATTTGACTCATTTATTTAGACTAAAATACAAAATATACAAAAATAGAAACATAAATAATTATCACCATGCACATGATGCTTATATTTTAAGTGTTATTGGTAATATATTGGATAAGAACTGGCATGGATTAGGTCAATTTAAATATAATGATTACATAAAAAATTATATGAAAAGTGATTTAAGTAAAGATGAAAAGTATGGTATTATACTTGGAATGATAAATAAAAATGTGGTTATTGATAAAGTAAAGAAAGTTTTAAATTATAAAGATTGTTATATAAGTAGAATGTTAGAAGAGGGAACCGGAGAATTTTACAATCAGACAGTATATAAAACAATTGAAAAACCTGTAATACCATTAAAGAAAGATAAACCTGTAGAAAAGTATGGAGGATATTCTGGAGAAAATAAAGCTTATTTTGTCATTTTCGAATATGAGAACAGTAAAGGTAAAAAAGAATATCAATTAATTGGTATTCCTATACAAATTGCATATATGATAAAAAATAAAAAGATAACAGAAGAGGATTATATAAAATCAACATTTTTAAAAGATAAAGAATTTACAAAATTTAAGATATTAAAAAATAAAGTATTAAAAAATCAAGAATATATTGATGAGAATGGGATTGAAATGAGGTTTTGCAGTGATACGGAAGTAAGGACCGCAAAAGAATTAATTGTAAATGAAAATATGCAACGATTAATTTGGTTAATGAATTCTAATATAAAAAATTTAACAGATGAAGAAATTAAAGAGTTAGAAGATAATTATGAGTATATGTATGAATATTTGATAGAAAAAATGAAAAAAGAGTACTCTGTATTTGTAAATATATATAATAAGTTAGTAATGAAAAATTTTTATGACTTATCGGAAGAAAAGAAAAAGACCGTTATAAATGGTTTAATAGACTTAATGGAAACAGGACAAGGAAATTTAAAAGAAATTGGACTTACAGATAGAGAAGGAAGAATGAGAAAAGGAAAAACATATTTTAATACTAATAAATTAACTAATATGATATTTGTTGATAAATCTGTAACAGGAATGTACGAAAGAAGGTATAAAATAAATGGGATGGAGAACAGTAGTAATAAGTAAAAATTGTAAGCTAAGCTATAAAAATGATTATTTGATAGTAAGAAGTGAAAAATTAGATATGATTCATTTGTCAGAAATAAATACAATAATAGTTGAAAATGGTATGGCATCAATTACATCATATTTAATAAATGAGTTAGCTAATAAGAAAATTAAGTTAATTATATGTGATGAAAAACATAATCCATCTTGCGAGATGATGCCATATTATGGCTCTTTTAATACTAGTAAAAAAATAATAAATCAGATCAATTGGAATCAAGATAAAAAAGATGAAGCTTGGCAACAATTAATAAAATATAAAATACATAATCAAGCTAAACTGCTAGAAAAGCTAAAAATAGCTAGTGGAGATAAATTGTTAGAATATGAAAAACAAGTTGAAGTTGCCGATAAGACAAATAGAGAAGGACATGCTGCAAAAATATATTTTAATTTATTGTATGGAATGGAATTTTCTAGGAGTATGCCAGATAATACAAATATAGCCTTAGATTATGGATATACAATTTTATTATCTTTAATAAATAGAGAAGTTGTTAGTAAAGGTTATATTACACAAGTAGGTATCAATCATAAAAATGAGTTTAATCAATTTAATTTATCATGTGATTTAATGGAAATATTTAGACCTTTAGTAGATGAAATCGTTTTTGATAATAGAGAGTTTGTATTTGATAAAGAATATAAATATAAATTGATAGATGTATGCAATAGGGAGGTTAACATACAAGGGAAAAATCAATATTTATCAAATGCTATACAAATATTTATAAGTAGTGTATTTGATTTTCTTGAAAGTGAAGAGGAAAGAAAAATACTAAATTATGAGTTTTAGATATATGAGAATATTATTATTTTTTGACCTCCCTACAGATACAGCTAAAAGTAGAAAGATATATTCAAGATTTAGAAAACTATTGATAAATGAAGGATTTATTATGATGCAGGAATCTGTATACACTAAATTAGCACTTAATAATTCTATAGTAAATTCAGTTAAAGATAAAATATATAAAAACAAACCTCCAGAAGGAATTGTGCAAATGCTTGTAATCACAGAAAAGCAATTTAACAATATAGAATATATTGTTGGGAAAAAAGATACAAATGTAGCAGATAGTACTGAAAGGATGATTATTTTATGAAATTAAAAATTAATGGATTTATGAATGAATTAGATTTTATTGAAAATAAAGTGAATATTTTAGAAATAAAAGACACAAAGTGTTTTACAAATACAATTCAGAAAATAAATGATAAAATTGAAGGAATAGATGTAGATGATATTTATTTGCTAGGTAATGATGAAGAGGAACTGAGTATGAAAAAGGAAATGTTTATGGTTACTGATTTATTTAATATTGATTTTAATTCAAAAAAAATTTTACAGAAATTATATAATAAAATTTCTGATAATATAAAAATTGATAATGATATAAGGCTACAAGGATTACTTGTAGAACTAAGAAAATGTATTGTTGAAGAGATTAATGAATTACCAATTGAATGTTTGATGAGTGATGATATTGATATTGTAAATATATTGAAATTATATAATTTAAAAATTGATGTATTATTATATGAAACGATTTTAGAAAAAGTGGAATTTTTGATAGATTTAAATGCTATATTAAATATGTTTAAAATAATTGTTATTCCAAACTTAAAGATTTATTTATCAGATGAAGAGTTAGTTGAATTATATAAATATTCTTTGTATAATAATGTTAAATTGTTATTGATAGAAAAGAATATTAAGCAAAAATTAGAATATGAAAATATTTTAGTGATTGATGAAAATTTTGAAGATTATATTTTATGATATAAATTCTATCTAAATTACATAACAGAGTCATTAACTGTAAAATTCTAACCTAATTTGAGGTTTTAGAAGTATGTTATTTTAGATAGTAATAAAACTAAAAGCCTTATAGATACTTATAAGTCTAAGTTTTAGAAGTATGTTATTTTAGATAGTAATAAAACACCCGCGAACATCATAATCATCGACCTGAAGTTTTAGAAGTATGTTATTTTAGATAGTAATAAAACGAGAAATTTATTCAATACAAAAAAATGTTAGTTTTAGAAGTATGTTATTTTAGATAGTAATAAAACAACGAACAAAACTTGAAATCCCTGAAATAAGTTTTAGAAGTATGTTATTTTAGATAGTAATAAAACTTCATTTTCTTGCACTAAAGTCATCATTTTGTTTTAGAAGTATGTTATTTTAGATAGTAATAAAACGAAACAGATGATATAACATCTTCTCTTATTGTTTTAGAAGTATGTTATTTTAGATAGTAATAAAACTAGAAAATGTTGTTGTGTACAAGTTACCAAGTTTTAGAAGTATGTTATTTTAGATAGTAATAAAACATCAGCTGATTTACAAGATAAGGGAGACTGGTTTTAGAAGTATGTTATTTTAGATAGTAATAAAATATTACAGATATTGATAAAATAGATGAATATAGTACCAATGATTTTATAAAAGATACAGAAAAGTTTATATTTGAATATCAAAGAAGAGTATATGAAGAAGATATAGACAAAAAAAGTATAGTAAATTATACTGATTATACATTTAACACAAAAACATTAGGAGAATATTTTACAGAAGGTTTTAGATGTTAGTTTGAAAATAATAAATTATTAAAAGAAAAAAATATAAAATTATATAATTATATTAAAGGAGTTTTAAAATGATAGAGAAGTAAATAAAAGATATATTAAATTCAAACACATATATGGAATGCTTTAAGAAAGTAGCTAAAATATATCCTGATGGTTTTGATATAAATAAAATAGATAAAAGAATAAAAGACAAACTAGAAGAATTAACAAACAAGTATGATAGCGTTCAAAAGCCAGTACAACCAAGAAAAAATAGTATTGTATGATGTGGCAAATTATTATTATCAAAAGGCAGAAAAAAGTGAATGACACATTGCTAGGAAAAAAGAAAAAGTCAATTTCGATTTTAGAAATGGCTTTATTTTTAGCCTTGTTAAAACAAGCAAATGCGATGTGGATATTCGTTGCAACAATACATAGACGTAATAATAAAGTATAATGAAGAATGCAGGCAATAATAAATATAATGAAAGGATAAGAAAATAATATAGGTGACGATGCATTTCAAAATATAATAAATAAACAAGAAAACGTAAAATTGTGTAAAAAATATAGGTAGTAGTAGATAACGAACTGATATGCATTAACAACTTGACAAAAGTAGAAAAAATAAATCTTTAGACAGTAATGAAAGAACGAAATTTGTGAAGGTAACTGATGAAAAGTCGACTGAAATACTTGCTACATACTTAATTTTTTAAATAATATTTAACTATTGACACAAGTGCTACAATATGATACGATATGTTCGTTAATATATAATGGAAAAGATGGGAATGAAACGTAGACGGTATAGAAAAAGGCAATATAATGGAAAAGAGTTTTAGAAATAGTTATTTTAGATAGTAATAAAAATAAGTTAAAAGTAAAAATAATAAAATAAAGTTATATTATTTTACTTAAGGTTATATTATGTATAATATAACGAAATATTAACCAAAAAGTCAATATTTATTTTAAAAATATTAATTAGATATTTTATATGTTTTAACTTTATAAATAATATTGTCAATTTCTATATAGTATCACCACAAATATATCATGTTTATCTTCAACATAAAACGTCTTTTGGATTTAAACTAAAACAACTACAGTACATGAAATAAAGTTTAATGATTTGTTTGAATTTGTATCAAACATTAAATTGTGAAGTATATTAATATTAAACAGAATTAAATTGTTACATATATATAAAGATAGATAAATTAAGAAAGTTTATTAATAAAAATTACTGATAATTTTGTCAAAATAAAAGTAAAACTAAAGATAGTAGCAATAATTATTAATTCTCTGATTTTTTATTTAGCAAATTTAATTTGTTTAATTAATATGTTTCCAATAGAAAATTAAGTGTTTTTTATTTATCTAAAAAATCAATAAAAATATAAAAAAATTGAGATAATTCGATATTAATTTTCCTAATCTTTATTAAAATACAGGAGGTAGAATTCATGGAAAGTAAAGCTATAGAAGAATCAAATTTTTTATATAGCTTAGAAAAAACTTTTACAAAACGGTTATCCAATAAAGGAAAATATACCAAAAGAAGCTAAAGACAAATATTGTAACAAGGGGTTAAAAACAAGAGGAGTATTAAATCCAATAAATAAAAAGTATAATCGTAAACAAGCAATAGAAGAAAGAGAAAAAACAAAAGAAAAACTACAAGAAGAATTGATGAAACAATATGAAGAGTATAGAAAAGAGGAATACAATAAAAAAATCAAACAATATTATGGAACAGATTTTATAACAAAACAATTTAAACAAAAAACTTTTGAAAACTTTATTACAGACGAACAAAATATAAAAACAAAATTAGTGGCTCAAAAATTTTTAAGAAATTTTAATAATATGAAAAAGGGAATTATATTTGTAGGAAAAAATGAAACAGGAAAAACACATATTTCAATGGCGATATGTAATGAATTATTAAAAAATAATGTACCAGTAATATTGGGAACATTAACACAATTAGTGGAAAAGTATGCTATATGTTATAAGAATCATACAGAAAGTGAATTAACAAAATTATATACAAAAGTAGATTTATTAGTAATAGATGATTTAGGAGTAGAACCGATGAATGATTGGTTGCTGTCCAAATTATTTATAATCATAAATGAAAGATTAATAAATGAATTACCATTTATTATAACAACAAATTATGATATGGAAGCTCTAAAACAAAGATTAAGCATACCAAACAAAGTATGTAAAACAACAGATTCTATAATATCAAGATTATCTAATATGTGCTATAGAGTGGAATGCAAAGGGAAAAAGTTATAGAATATAAAATTTGAAAATAATGTAGCTATTTAATAGTGATGGATCATAAATTAGGAAGGATAGTTTGAAAGATAATTGCATTTGATGTTGTTGCACTTCATTTTAAATTTAATCAATGTGCAGTAGCATGCCTCATAAATTTAAAACTCGTGTAGCCAAGTATCAATTCTTTTTCAAACTTACAGAAGAAAAATAGCTAGGAAGGAGGTAAAATGTTTGAAAGAGGAATTGCAACATATGATAGAAATAACTTTAGAAAAAGATTAAGTGAGTTTTTAGATGTTGCCAATGAATATATGCAAGATGATATAAATGAACACAATATCTATCAAGTTTTATACAGAACAGAGTTATTTAGAAATGCAATATATAAATGTATAAAGCTAAAAAGACCATTGATAGGAGAAGAACCATTACAAGGAAAAGAAGATGGTATAAGTCAGTATGAAAGTGAATATTCAAATGAAATCTTAAAAATAAAGATACATGAATTATTGCCACCGGTAAGAACACCATATAATAACAAAAGATTAGAAAATACTTTACAAACAATAGGAGAAAAATACAAAGGTTTATTTGCTAATAAAGAAGTTATTATAAGAGTACAAGTAAGTGTGCCAAGAAATAATTGGGACATAGACAATAGAGATCTAAGATATATTTTCAATGGATTTGTTTATGGTGGACTTATTACAGATGATAATATTAAGTATGTAAGCTATATGTTAGAAGGAATTAATGACAGAGAAAATTATATAAAAATATTTATTGGAGAAAAAAGAAATATTCAAAATATTTGTAATATAAATCCAAAAGAATATTTTGAAAAAGTGTGATTATTAATTAATTTTAAAATATCCAACTAGTCACACTTTTGGGACTTTCAAAAAATCACACTTTTCAATAAACATAGAAATACTTAAAAATAAGGAAAAACGAATATTTTAAATACTGAAAAATTGTACATAGGTAGGGAGTACGTAACAGAAAAAACATATAAATACATGTAAGGGCGACTGGAGGCACAAGATGGTAATCTTGTGTCTTCTGTTGCATAAAAGTAAGTTGGAAGATAGGTAGAAATGTAAAAAAAGTAGGAGGTGATTTAAGTGGAGAAAGAAAAG